>JAFVTX010000071.1 GCA_017503015.1 Fibrobacter sp.
CAGCATCCCCGAATTCAAGACCGAGGCCGCCCTCCCCGACACCTGCGAGATGGAAGTGGCCAAGGCCGGCGACACCTATTTCGCCTGCTTCGAGAACAAGTGGATCGAAGTCACCGACTCCGCCACCGTGGAACAGCTCAAAGAAGGCCTGGACGAAGACGAAGTCAAGGCCAAGCTCGAAGAACTGGAAGACCTGCTGAAACCCACCACACCGGCCAAGCCCAAGTCCTCCAGCAGCAAGAATACGGACGAAGACGTAGACTCCAGCGACAGCGATGAACCCGAAAGTTCCGCCAGCGAAGAAGAATGCACCGGCCGCCGCTGCGGCAGCGACGGCAAATCCAGCAGCTCCAAGAAGCCCAGCGGCGGAAGCGGCTCCGGTGAAGGTGGCGAAGGCGGCAGTTCGCCTTCTAGTTCTCCATCTAGTTCGCCTTCTAGCGCCACCAGCGGTCCTAGCGAAGCGGACCTTGAAAAGCTGGGCACTTGCGACGCCACCCTCAAGGACACCGTCAAGTGGACAGGGGAATTCACCAGTGCGGGCTCCTTGACACCGAACGAAACTAAAGCAGGCAAGTACTATGCCTGTGACGGGTCCAAGTGGGCCGAGGTGACAAAGCTCCACTACGCCTTCGGCGCCACCTGTGAAGCTTTCAAGAACACCATACAGAAGATCTACGACGCTAATTTTATAAATAACCCTGACAATTGGACAGACCCCTTCACAGGGAAAGCCTTCAACTCCGACCTGAACGTTCTTACGGATGGCAACGGAACAGTCCTTAGCAGTGGTGGGAAAATGCTAGGTCTACTAGTTCCTGAGTGGAACGGGAAAACCGAAATTTACACATACAACGGAGTTATATATAGCTCTCCTCTTTGCAAGAATGATGAGTACACCGTAGCACCTGTCGGCGCTTCCCCCATGAGAAGGCTCTGCACAAAAGATAATGTCGGTGACAGGGGTCGTGCATTTAAACAAGGTTCAACGGTGTATGGCGACAACTATTGGGTCTGCTACGAAAAGGGCGACGGCACCTACGAGTGGGGACAAGGATTCGTAGATTCCCGCACCAAAACCGGCGTTGTCGGTGATCCCCTCAGATTTGGAACCATCTACCGTCAGGTCACCATCGGCGAACAGACCTGGATGGCCGAGAACATGAACTACGAAACGACGGAAGGAAGCTACTGCTATAACAACGAAGCCGAAAACTGCGAAAAACATGGAAAACTTTATACTTGGGAACAGGCTTCGAATAACGCTTGCCCCACTGGTTGGCATTTGCCGTCAAAGAACGAATTCGAAGTGCTGATTGCTTCTGCTGATGGAGCTACAGTGTTTGACGAAGATAATACAGCAGGAGCAAAGCTAAAAGCCTCTTACGGTTGGCCCACAGGAAAGAACGGCACCGATGATTACGGGTTTTCGACATTGCCTGGTGGAATGTACTACACCCAAGGAAGCAACGGCTTCAAATTTGATGACTCGGCGATGTTCTGGAGTGCAACAGAAGGTTCTGACGTTGACGAGTATTATTCCATGTCCGTAAAAGAAGACGCAGCTCTTTTAATAAGCTATTTAAATTGGAGAGCTCATTCAGTCCGTTGCATCAAGGACTAAGAGCAGACTAAGCTAGAAGCCGCATCAAGTGCGGCACGACAGCACAAGACCCGCAGACCCCTGCGGGTTTTTCTATATTTCGTGGCAAATTAACAGGGGGAGTCCACCCCCAAAAGGAGAAAACCATGAAAAAACTACTCTGGACGTCGGCGATGGCCCTCACGGCTGCCGCCTGCATGACCGCCTGCGATGACAGTAGCAGCGGTGCCAGCAACAGCATCCCCGAATTCAAGACCGAGGCCGCCCTCCCTGACACCTGCGAGATGGAAGTGGCCAAGGCCGGCGACACCTATTTCGCCTGCTTCGAGAACAAGTGGATCGAAGTCACCGACTCCGCCACCGTGGAACAGCTCAAGGAAGGCCTGGACGAAGACGAAGTCAAGGCCAAGCTCGAAGAACTGGAAGACCTGCTGAAGCCCGTCACCCCGGCCAAGCCCAAGTCCTCCAGCAGCAAGAAGACGGACGAAGACGTGGAGTCCAGCGACAGCGATGAACCCGAAAGTTCCTCCAGCGAAGAATGCACGGGACGCCGTTGCAAAACCGGCAACTCCAGCAGTTCCAAAAAGAGCAGCGGCGGAAGCGGCTCCGGCGATAGTGGCTCCGGTAGCGGCGAAGGCGGCTCCGGTGAAGGCGGTGAAGGCGGCGACAGCTCGCCCTCCAGCACAGATTCTAGTTCGCCCTCTAGCACAGACTCCAGCGATGACAGTTCGCCCTCCAGCGCCGAAAGTAGCTCGCCCTCTAGTGCAAGCAGCTCCAGCCTCAAGCGTCACGTAAATTTCAGCGTTCTAGATGATTTTGTCGAGTGGGATGAAGACGGAATCACGGCGACAATCACTACCAATGTAACTGGGAACGCCCTTGCGAACATGATAAAAGACGCCGGTTTTACAAACACCTTCATTAGCTCTTCTAGCATGATAACAAACAATGAATTACTCAAAACTCTTGGTTCCGACTGGAGGGTTGAAGATAATAACCTTCTAAGTATGATGAGCGTACAGACTGTTAAGGACAGCTCGATATATGTAATCATCGTCACTTATCCCAAAAAAGGAGAATCCATCTATACAGACGTTATTCCCATGGGTAAGTGCGGTACAAAAGCATACTCCAAGAGAACCCAGTTCTGCGATACCCGTGGCACAGGCACTATTTACAAGATGGTCACTATCGGTACCCAGACCTGGATGGCCGAGAACCTGAACTACGAAACGGAAACTGGTAGTTACTGCTATAACGACGACCCCGACAATTGCACGGAGTATGGCCGTCTCTATGATTGGGATGTAGCAGTCAACACCACGTCCCCTGTTTGCCCGACTGGTTGGAAGGTTCCTTCTGCAAGTGACTACAATACCTTATTGGCTTATATCAAAGAAGATTCGGGTAGTGATCGAACAAACTACATGCTTAGATCAACCACTGGTTGGGATAAATATGAAGGTTCAGATGAAAATGGTAATAATCAATACGGCTTTAACTTAAAGCCCGCAGGTGACCGTATGAATGGAAAATATGAAAACCTGGGAAAAACAGCCTATCATGTGGTCACGGATGGTACTTATACGTATTTTCTTTCAACCCAAAGTCGTAGTGACGCATACATGTATACGTGGACAACTACCACTTTTGCTCGCTCCGTTCGCTGCATCAAGGACTAAGAGCAATCCTAAGCTAGACGCCGCATCAAGTGCGGCACGACAGCACAAGACCCGCAGGCCCCTGCGGGTTTTTCTTTTTCCCGAGCATCGAACTTCTTGTCCCCTGCAGCCCTAAAACCTACCACCTAAAACCTAACACCTAGCCCCTACCCCCCTATTTACTACATTTACAACATGACTCTGCGTACGCACATCCTAGTTCGGGCCGTGTGGCTTTTGGCCGTTATGGCTGTTTTTACAAGCGCCGGCGAGGTTACTCCCCCGCAGGGTGCCGTGCGCAACCTGACTGTAGGCGACTTTATGCCCCACCCGAATGTGGGCAAGGACTTTAACGAGACCTGGAGTTACCAGTTCGTGTTCGACAACGGCACACGTGCCTTCGTGAACTACGCCCTGTTGCAGGTGCCGGCTTCTGGGCAGAAGGTGACCTGCGACATGACCTTCTGGAATTTCAAGGGCAAGACCTATACCGTGGGCCGCCAGTATCCGCCGGAACGCCTGAAGGCCGACAAGAATTCGGGTACCATCGACATCAAGGGCGAATACAAGATGGAAAACAAGCCGGGCAAGGGCCACCGGGTGTACTTTACCGCCGACAAGGGCGGAAAGTTCCTGCTGGATTTGACTTTTGAAAGCGCCGAGACGGGCAAGGTCATCGGCAACGGCGTGTGGAACGTGGGCAAGGAAAAACTGGGCCAATACATCCACATTCCCTACGGTCGCGTGTCGGGCAAAATCGCATACAACGACGACACCCTTACCGTAAAGGGCTACGCCTACATGGACCAGATCTGGCAATCCGCACAGGCCACCGACATGGTCCGCCGGACCATCAACTTCAGCACCAACGCCCGAAACCCCATGTACGCCGGGCGGGTATCGCTAAGCACAAAGGGCGAGCTGATGGGATATGTCATCTACAACGGCCCCGAAGGAGCGAAGGTGGCAAGGCCCACAAGCCTCAAGGACGGCAGCAGCGATTACGACGGCAAAAGATTCCCGAAAGAAGCTCTTGAAATCCAGTGGACCGATGGCGTCCCTGCCCTCACCTTCGCCGTGAACAAGACATACCAGAAGGCATCCCTGCTGGACAAGATTGATAGCTGGGTGGCAAGGCAGGCCATGAAGCTTGCCGCCGGTGGCGAGATTCTCTTTTACAGGGGCCGTTCCGAAGGGCCCCAAACCAAAAAAATCGACTGGGCCGTAACGGGGGTCAAGGACTGATGACCAAGTTTCGCCCCTGCATAGATTTGCACGACGGCCGCGTCAAGCAGATTGTGGGTAGTTCCCTCAGCGACAGCGGCGCAGGCCTCAAGACCAATTTCGAGACGGACCGCTCCCCCGCCTGGTTTGCCAAGCTCTACAAGAAGGACGGCATCAGGGACGGACACGTAATTATGCTGGGCAAGGGGAACGAACAAGCCGCAAAGGCCGCTTTGGCCGCCTACCCCGGCGGCCTGCAAGTAGGCGGGGGCATTACCGCCGACAACGCGAAGGAATACCTGGACGCAGGAGCGAGCCACGTGATCGTGACCAGCTGGATATTCCCCGAGGGTCACCTGGACCGGGAACGTTTGGAACGCCTGTCCAAAACCGTGGGCAAGGAACACCTGGTGCTGGATTTGAGCTGCAAGCGAGTTGATAAGGGCTGGAAAATCGCCGTGAACCGCTGGCAGACCCTCATCGACATCGAGATTACCGCCGAGAACCTAGCAGACCTTTCGAGATACTGCGACGAGTTCCTGATTCATGCCGCCGACGTGGAAGGCAAGCAGCAGGGCATGGACGACGAACTTATCGTGTTCCTGTCGAAGTACAGCCCCATCCCCTGCACCTACGCAGGAGGCGCGCGGACCCTTGCCGACCTGGAACACTGCAAAGAAATTTCAAACGGAAAGATTGACCTTACCATCGGATCGGCGCTGGACCTTTTCGGTGGAACAGGAGTGAAATATGACGACTGCGTCAAGTTCAACAAAGCTTAGGCCGACCGACACGCTGGACAGCCGTCCTGAAATTTTCGGACGCAATGTCACCAGCACGTTCAGGAAGATGTTCAGCTTTAGGCACCAGCCCCCCGGAAACCTGCGAACCTGCATGATTCCTCCGGTGGTGTTCGGCACGTTGATTCTCAACCTGCCCATGCTCCTGAAACTCCGTTTCTACCTGAAAAAGGAGAGGCAGTCCCACCCCGCCGACGACGTGCGCATCCTGTTCTACTCCGACAACCTGGACGAGACCAACGGAATCGCCAACAACCTTAGGAACGTGATTCCTTACATGCGGGCCCACGGCATGAAGGCATTCCTTGCCGGAAACGCCTTCAACACCCGCCCCTGCGGCGTGGTGGAAAACGGGTACTGCCTGCTGCTCCCCCGCATTTTCAGCATGGAGCAGCTGGGGTACGCCAACAGCGAACTGGCCATCCCCAGAATTGGCCCGGTACTCAGGTTGCTCAAGCGCTACCCCGTTGACCTGATAGAATTCGAAACGCCGAGCCCCGGCGCATGGCTGGTGTGCTTCTGCGCCAAGGTGGCAGGAATCAAGGTGTTCAGCCACTACCGTACCGACGTGCCCACATACACCAAGACCCTGGTGAAGGCGAAGTGGATGCACAAGTACGTGCTCTGGCTCATGCAGATTTTCTACGGCATGACAAGGCCCGTGGTAAGCCCCTGCAGGGACTACGCAAAAATCCTTACCTCGCAGCTGAAGGTTCCCGAGAACAAAGTGCAGATTCTGCCCCGGGGGCTCCCGCTAGAAAAGTTCTCCCCCGACATGCGGGGCAAGGGCGTGTGGGAACAGTACTCAACGCAGGTCGGGAACGCGCGCAAGGTCCGCTTCTCATTTATCGGTCGCATTTCCAAGGAAAAGAACCTGGAATTCTTGAACCGGGTGTGGAAAAAATTCGCCGCCCTGCACGATGATGTGGAACTCATGTATGTAGGCTACGGCTGGTACCTGGAAGAAATCAAGAAGTTCTACGAAGGCGACGACAGCGTGCACTTTGCAGGAGAGCAGGGCGGAGAGACTCTGGCGGGCCTCTACGCAGATTCCGACTTCTTCTTGTTCCCGAGCACTACCGACACCTTCGGGAATGTAGTGGTAGAAGCCATGTCCACAGGCACCCCTGCGCTGGTCAGCGACTACGGCGGACCCCACGACATCGTGATGGACGAGGCCGCAGGACGAATCCTCCCCATCGACGAAGACGCCTGGCTGAACGCCCTGGAAGAATGCCGCCGGATTTACCTGGAAGAGCCCGAGACCTACGCCAAGATGCGCGAGGTGGCCCATGAGCGCAGCCTCAAGTACACCATGGAAAGTTCCACCAAGGCCCAATTCGAATACTTCCGCAAGCTGAAAAAGGAAGCCTACGGGCTGTAGACTCGCAAGTATTCCAGGTTGGAACGCCTACGGGACTTTTTCCTTTCCGAAAAGCTACCAATTAAATTATTTTATCCAAGATACAAACGCCCTGGGAGCGCCTATGTCCAAACAAAAAGTTCTTTTCCTATTAACGACTATTTTGTTGTTTTCCAGTGCTGCCTTTGGGCAAATTGGCGAGCCTTTGGTTGAAGAACAGCAACCTACATCGGTTGAGCAGGCTCCTGCAAGCGAGCCTGTTGTTGAACAGTCCGCAATTGCCACCGAACAGCCCGCTGCTGTTGAATCCCAGCCAGTTTATGCCGAGCAGACTCCTGTCGCCGCACAGCAACAGAACTCCGCCCAGGAAACACCCGTGCAGCCTTACGTGGAACCGGCCCCCGCCTACGAACCTCCCCAGCAGATGTATGTGCAGGGCTACGGCAAGCCCCCCGAGGGATTCTACGGCTATTTTGGCTACGCTCCCCCTGCGGAGAATTCAAATGCCGGGTGCTGCTGCAAAGAAGCCGACAGTACGGCAAAAAAAGAGGAGAAAAAGGACTACAAGAGTCTGCAAAGCTTTAACTTTTCCATTCCCATCCAGTCCGAAACCTACGGTCTAAAAAGCCCCGATTACGATGTAGACGCCAGCCACTTTGGATTTGGCATCAACTGGAACCGCGTCCGCGTTGAAGAGAGCCTGTATTCCTCGGTGGTGGGCCTTGGCATCAGCTACATCATGAGCGAATGGGACGGGGGCGGAAAAAAGAACATCGAGTTCAGCGGGCTTGACGCCAACTTCAAATTTGGCTTTGGTATATCTCCACTTACGGACCGTTTCACATTGGCCATCCACATGATTTTCGCCTTTGACTACAAGATGCAAAAGGCCGTGTTCAAAAAGAAGATTAGCGACTTCCAGATGTTCCAAAGCCTTGATATGCCCGACGAAATATCCAAAACCAACCTTGAGTTGAAATATACAGCGCACAACCTGGATCTGGAACTTGGAGGCGACTTGATCATAGGTTACCAATTCACCAAAAGCTTTGGCGTGCTAGCCGGAGTCGACATTACCACCAACATGATTGGCGTAGGCGCGTTGATGTCCAGCTCTGATGCCCCCGACGGACTTGAAGATGGCGCAAGAGCCATGGCATCGTCTCAATATTCAAACTATTCTGACGAAATAAAAGAACTAGAGGCCTTTAGCGAAGGTGACGACATCAGGTTTTTCTTGTACAATACCACCGGTTTGAACATTGTGCCTCGCATAGGCATATTCTTCGCATTCTAAAGAATAGAGAGGTGCCAAATGAATACAACCAACCTAAAATTCT
Source organism: Fibrobacter sp. (assembly GCA_017503015.1). Taxonomy (NCBI): domain Bacteria; kingdom Pseudomonadati; phylum Fibrobacterota; class Fibrobacteria; order Fibrobacterales; family Fibrobacteraceae; genus Fibrobacter; species Fibrobacter sp. The sequence continues at coordinate 7,989 of JAFVTX010000071.1, forward strand.
TTACGGGATGCGCAGCTGGTTTAGCTTTGCTGTGTTCGATTACGCTCTGCGGGTGCAGCGGTGCAGAAAACGACATTTCTGCCCTAGAATGTTTTGCCGGTAGTTGCGACGGGGAAGACGAAGAAAAAGGGCATGACGAACACCACGACCCCGATTACGCCGACCCCAACAATATATGGACCGCTGACCCCGGGGATTGCGATGAGCACGGATTTTATGAGGACTTTGACTGCAATTCCTCTACAATTGGAAGGACTCTATATGAAGAAGCCTACCACGTAATCTTTGTTTGCGAAGAATATGGAGGCTGGGTACCGTATTCCGAATTGTCCAATTGCAGTGACTACAATGCAAACAACAGCGGATACGGAAATGGAAGTTCTTCGTCCACAGAAAAAACGGAGGATGGATGCGGAGACCTCTGGTGCGGCAAAAACGGCTCTGGGACTTCCGATTTTTGGCAATCCTTCAGCGACCAGGAAAATGGTGGAAAATCCTTAGTCATAATCGAACCCACCGATAAGCTCTGTGACGGTATATGCGGATTAGTGAGCCTAGACAACAGCAATTACAGCAACCCCTATGCGGGACTCTTCTTTAACATAGATAATGGGAAAAAAACAGGAACGGACATTTCTGCCTGGGATGGAATTTGCCTAACCTACAAAATTCCAGAAACGCTCCTCACTCTTGAACTCCTCTTTGAAGACCCTATATCCGTTGATTCCTATATAGCCAACTTTAGCACAAGCAGCGATTTGGCAAATATACCGTGGAGCGAATTCAAGCCGCTAGGGGAAACAGGAAAAGAAATCCTTGAGAAAGGCTCCTTCTTGACTGCGGTCAAAACCATCCGGCTCACCTGGAAAAGTACCACTTCCTATACGAGCTCTTTCGCCATAACCTCTGTCGGAAAATACGGAAGTTGTCAGTAATGGATTCCAATTCGCTAAAGCGGTTACGAGAATGGTTCAAGAAGAACGCTGCACAGTTACCCTGGCGGCCTGCCGACCTTGACGCACCGCGGGACCCCTATGCGGTGTGGATTAGCGAAACCATGCTGCAGCAGACCCAGGTTGCCACAGTGCGGGAATATTTTATCCGCTGGATGAAACGGTTTCCCGATGTTGAAACACTGGCCAAGGCAAGTGAAGAAGAAGTGTTCAAGTATTGGCAGGGGCTTGGGTATTACAGCAGGGCAAGGAACATTTTGAAGACGGCAAAGGCTGTCACCCTGGAGGAGCGAAGCTCCGATAGGGTCCATAAGAAGACGCTTCCAGACTCCCGCAGGGAACTGGAAGCATTGCCGGGAATTGGGGCTTACACCGCAGGGGCGATTTTAAGCCTCGCCTACCACCAGCGGGAAGCAATTCTAGACGGGAACTTGGTGCGGATTTTTTCAAGACTATATGCGTTGGACTTTTTGCCGACGGACAAGCTGGAAAAAAGGAGATGCCCGACTAAATCGGGCATGACAACCAATAAGCAAATCCAAAGTGCGTCGGAAATTTACTGGGATTACGCACGGGAAGTGGCGGACAGTTCCAAAGCCTACATGCACAACGAGGCCTTGATGGAACTGGGCCGTACCGTCTGCAAGGTAAAAAATCCCGACTGCGGCAACTGCCCACTACGAAATGCTTGCCACGCCGCTATGGAAAACCGGACTGACAAATTTCCACCCGCAAAAAAGCACCTGCAAAAGGACTGGCACGGCACGGTCTTGATTGTGGAAAGTACCGACCATAAAATTCTTGCCGTCCACGGCGGGCAAAAATTCTTCAAGAACCAGTTTACCCTCCCCCATTTCGAAAGCCCGCGAAACGCCACCGCCGGACTCCCCGCCCAGGCGGAACGCTACATCGACGCCGACAAGGTCCTGTCCGTCGAGAACATCGGCAAGTTCCGTCACAGCATCACCGTCCACAAGATGGAATGCGACGTGCTCTACATTTTGCTCAGTACAAAAGCCCCCAAGCGCACGGCACCAGACATTCGGTGGGTTACGTTAGAAAAGGCAAAAGAATTTTTCGCCAACAGCTTTAGTTTGAAAGCGCTAGAACGTCTTCTTCACCGTGCAAACAAACCGTAGGTGGTTTTCGGCGCCGTTGGGCGTTTCCACCACTTCGTCGCCAATCACGTGAAGCAGTGTTCCTGTCAAGTAAAGTCCCTGTTTGGGGAACTGCTGTTCAAAAGTGGCGTCCCAGAACCAGTCGCCCTTGATGACCAGCGGATCGCGGCTCCGCAAGTTCCATTGGGCGTCACTCCTGTAGCGCAAGGAATGAGAAATCCTGAAGCTCTTTCGCAACAGCCAGTCCGCCGAAAACGACGCGAAGTATTCCGCAGGTGTGACCTCGAAACGCTTTTCTTCGCCGTCGATGCGCTCGAAACCGCCCAGCGCTTTGAAGGCGAACATCTCCTTGTACCAGACGCTCATCCAGAGTTCACCGGTCACGCCCTTAATCCAATCATCAATGCGGTCCACATCGCCGTGGCGGAAGACCATGATGTCGTCCACCACGTATTTCTCCACGTCAAACGTTTCTGCACCATATTCCGCCCAGAAACTCCCGCGGCCTCCCATTTCCAGGTTGCCCACGGTATCCGTAAAGGTGGCATAGCCCTGCACCAGGTCCATTCGACCGTCCGCCGTCAGGGAGATGGTGTCGCCGTCAAAGAACTCCCTGGTATCTGCCATAGGGTTCAGGCGGGTTCCCGAAATGTTTTTCACACCCAAGGTTATTCCCGACTTTGCAGGAACCGCTGGGCGGAACTCAATGCTGTCCTGCACCAGCCAGTCCCTGTCGTTTACGGCAAAGGAAGCTTGAGCTGCAAAGCGGTTCCCTACCCTGAAGCCCATTTCCATAAAGGGAAGCAGCACCCGGTCATCTTCCAGGGAACTGTAAACCGTGCCGTCATCGTCAACTGCCCGGAAGGCCACCCCTGCAGAAAGATGCAAGAATCCCTTGCGGCAGGCATCCCCGCAGCCGTAGCGCAAGGAACCGTTCCATTCCTTGCGACTGCCAGTCTCTTTCTTTTTCTTGTTCTGGTACTCGGCGTCTTCGTAAACGACGGTAGCGGCCAACTTTCCATAGTCCAGCCGGGTCTCGACCCTCGGCTTGTAATGCACGGGAATCCAGCGGGAACTTTCGTAGAAGAGCCACAGGTATTCCTCTCCTGCCAAGGCGGACACGTTCAACTTAGATCCGGTATAACCTGCCCCTGCATATACGGAACTGAACATAGGGTAGTTTTCACCGAAAAGGGCGAATTCGCTATCTACCAATTTTTTTCGATTAGAGAAAGTCCTTGTAGAAAAATGGTCATCCTGGAAACCCCGGGCCGTCACCCAGAACCCCTTGAAACTGGGACTGCGGAAACCGCCCTCCAAAATGGGAGTCCTGTTCTTGGGTCTGTCTTTTGTGGTGATAAAGTCCTGGTAAATCAGGTCACCCAATTCGTTTCCGGTCTTGATCCAGACCGATGGCGGCAACACATCCCAGCTGGGCAGAACGGACATGCGGTTAAATAGCAGACGCTGCCTAACTTTAGAAGGACTCCACAGTTCACTTTCGGAATGGAGTCCGCCACTGCCGAGGGCACGGTCAAAATAGAAGGTAGGGCTACCGACCAAAAATGTTCCGTCGTCCCGTTGGTCCACTTCCATACCTTCCATTTCGGCATCGACGGCAGCAATGGTGGCAACGGCACAGAATATGACCGCGCCCGCAATCTTCGCCAAAGAATTTCCGCTTACAAAGGAGAGCATTACCAAATCCTCCTTTCAACGTAGAATCCTATAGTCAACATGTTAGAGCGTTCAGGCAGGGTCCACAACTGTTCCCAAAGCACGTTCAAGCCCGCACGGTAATTATTCAGCGTGAAAATCGGCAAGTTCAGACGGGCAAACCACCCGAATTCCGTCTCGTTGTCCGTGAGAGTCGCCCCCGGATCATGATTGAAATCAAAATCCTCCTTGTCCCCTTCGTAATCGGCACGAGTCCAGTTGCAAAGGAACCCAGCTCCAAAAGCGATGGGCGAAATCAGGCGCCAGCGGTAATCCAGCCCCAATTTTCCGCTAGCCTCGTGGACGCCGTTGATGCGGGGCGCCTTTCCGTGAGGTTCAAAGTAGGCGTACTGGAAAAGAATGATTCCGTCGAAATCTTCCCAGTAGGTATAGCGGACTCCCAGGCCCGCATAAAACGCATTGTCCACTGCGTCCACCAAGTCGCCGAAGGGGTATTTCTCACCGCCTTCAATAGAAACGTAGAGGTTAGAAAAGGCCACGTCCTGAACTTTTGACGAATCAGCCAAGGACTGTGCCAAGGCAAAAACGGCAACCGCAAGAACCAGGACTATGGTTTTCATCCAAACAAACATGCGCTAACCCTTTCGCCTCAAGGCCTGGGCAAAGAATCCGTCAAAGCGGGAATCCTCTGCGCCGGGATACACCGGCTCACCCGATTTTTCAAAATCGGGATGTTCCTTGACAAAGCGGTTCACCACCTGGGTCGTTTCCATGGGGTCGGGACTGCAGGTGGCATAGACCAGAACGCCACCCACTTTCAGCGCCTGCGACACCGACGCAAGCAGCCTGGACTGCAGTTCCGCAAGTTCCTTCACGGACTCCGGCGTAATCCTGTATTTCGATTCCGGACGGCGGGCGATGACTCCCATGTTGCTGCAAGGGACGTCCAGGAGGATGCGATCAAATTCAGAATTCGGAATTCGGAATTCAGAATTTGAACGCGGAGATAAAAGTGCGTCGATGCATTCCAGCCGCACGTTCACAAGGCCCAGACGGTCTAACAAGTCTTGCATCTTTTCTACGCGGAACTCCGAAACGTCGCTGGCCAGAATATCCAGAGTCGGGTCCATCTCGGCCATCAGCGCGGACTTTCCGCCGGGGGCGGCACAGGCGTCCCAGACTTTTTGGCCGGGCTTTAAGTCCAGCAGTTTCACCACCTCATAGGCGGCCGGGTTCTGCAGGCTGAATTCGCCGTTGGCAAAAGACTCTGATTCCAGAATGGGCTTGAGTTTTGCATCGGTCGGCACTTGAATGTAGCGGCCGTAAACCAATTCGGAATTCGGATTTCGGATTTCGAAATTTAATGTCAAACTCAATTTCTTGACAAGCGCCTCTACCGTCGTTTTTTGCAGATTCACCCGGAGCCATTCGGAGGGGCGCTCCAGAGTATCCTTCGCAAGGGCCTCGGCACGGTCCGCTCCGTAAATATCGAACCACCGGCGCACCAGACTTTCGGGAACGGAATTCTCCACGGAAACGCGACGCACCCGCTGGGGAGGAAGCTGCGGCAGGCCGGACCTGCGCGCGGCATGCAGCACGGCGTTCACGAGCCGCGCGGAACCTTCTTGAAGGTTCGCCGCCTTCGAAAGTTCCACGCTTGTCGAAACGGCGGCGTGGTCCGGAACCTCCATAAAAAACATCTGGAAAAGTCCCATTTCAAGAATGGTGCAGACTTCCAGGGAGGGCTTCTTCTTTGTCAGAGACTTGATGAAATACTGCAGGTACAAATGCCTGCGGCACACGCCCAAGGCAAGTTCCATCGCAAAAGGCGAAAGCCCGCTTTCCTTGATAAAAGTCCCTTCCTTTTGCCACAACAAAAGGACCCGGTACGCGTCCATGCGCTCTATCAAGGAATCCTCTAGCAAAAGCAAAGTCCTTCGCGGTTCTGGATTCCCCGCATAAAGTCCGCTACCGGCATGGGCTTCTTGCCTTCGGCCTGAATCTCGAGAACTTCTAGCAGGCCATCGCCCGTGCCCACATAAAAGCGGTTATCCTTGAATTCCACCGCGCCGGGGGTAAGCTTCGACTCCACCTCCGGAGTATCCGTCTTGCGGAGGTAAACCATGCGACCACCCAGCTTTCCGTATCCGCCAGGCCAGGGGTTGAAAGCCCGGATCCTGTTGTGGATTACGGCAGCAGGCAGATTAAAATCGATAAGGCCTTCTTCCTTTTTCAGTTTCGGAGCGCCGCTGGCCTGGGCATGGTCCTGGGTCAAGTCCTTTTCGCGACCTTCCAGCAACTGGCAGATAGCATCGTCCAGGGCTTCGCAGCCGGGGGCCACCATCTTTCCCAAAAGCGATGCCGTGGTGTCCTGATGGTCAATGGCCACCGTGCGCTGGGCGAGAATCGGGCCGTGGTCCATCTTTTCGTCCAGGCGGAAAACCGTCACGCCCGTTTCTTTAAGGCCGTCAGCAATGGCCCGCTGCACCGGGGCGGCACCGCGGTACTTGGGCAAAAGACTTCCGTGAACGTTCACGGCGCCGAACTTCGCTACGGAGAGAATGTTCTTCGGCAAAATCGAGTAGGCCACCACCACGAAAAGGTCCGCACCGTAGGCCCGCAGGGCGTCCTCGAATTCGGGGTCCTTCAGGTCGGTGGGTTGCAGCACAGGGAGCCCGAATTCGAGGGCCAGTTGTTTCACTGGCGGCGGCGTTAGCACGCGCCCACGCCCTGCCGGCCGGTCCGGCTGTGTCACCACAGCCACCACGTCCGCAAAATCACATTCCTTGAGATGCTTCAAAAAACAGGCCGCAAATTCCGGCGTTCCCATAAAGACGATTTTCATAGGGATAAATGTAAAAAACAGCCGCACCCTTTACAGCAAAATAGGGCAAAATGCTCATCGCATTTCACCCTGAACTGAATCAATCTGTAGGAAATCCTTAATCCACAATGCAGCGCACGGAATAGCCCAGCTGTTTTGGAGCCTCCCAGTATTCCGTCTTGGCGCCGGATGTGACATGCAGAACATGACCATAATAATTATCAAAATTCGTGGACCAGAAACCGGTCATTTCACCTGCATTTTCAAAACTTCCGCCATAGCCGTTTTCCCAACGACCTGCCGGGAGAGCCGAAAATCCGTAGGTGTCCGTGCCATTGCCGCTGTTCCAGCCGGACTTGGCCTTCAGCGCCGTCCCTGCCGTCGCAGAGCCTTCGGCTGTGGCGTTACCTCCACCCACAAGGGCAAGCATTGTCTGCATTTCGTCGTAACTGGGCAGGTGAGAACCGGCGGGGCATATTCCCTGAACATTTTTCTTTGCCTTGACCAGGGCTGCCAAGTCACCGCACCCGTCACCTACATCGAATCCGCAATTTGTCTTGCTGGAATCCATGGCACCACCCCAGGTGTAAAGCCTTCCGTACTTGGAGCAGTTGGCGTCATCTTCGCCGTAGCAGACACTTCCATAGGCCTTGTAATTCAGGTTTTCGGCCATCCATACCTGGTCCCCGATCTTTACGGTCTTGTAAACCTTGGTGTCACGGGAATCCGTCAAGGTCCCATACTCAAAAGAGGCATTGTCGCCTACATCGCCGTTATCGTTTGAGCCCGAGCCCTCCGAAGCAGAAACCAATTGCCAGTCTTCAGCAGAGCAGAGGTAATCCTTACCGAAAGTCTTGCTCAGTTCATTGCCATTCTTCTTGGTCGAACCATCCGTTTCACCATTGCACTCGCCCAGCTTAAAGTTGTTCCACCAGAAACGCTTGAAGAACTTCTCGAAGGCAGGAACATCTTCGCCCAATTCCCAAGAGCGGATGTTCGCACGGATTGCCGCAAGGTCAGCCGTGCTCGCCCAATCGGCGATGTCCGTCTTTTCATTCTCATCGTCCCAGGAGCCATCCTTTTCGATGTCGCTGGCAAAACCTGCCAGACGGTTGGAAAGATTCCCTTCGGAAAGATTGCCCTGCATCAGGATGCTTATGGCCAGGAGGGCCGCATTGTCATCCCCTTTCGCAAAGATATCCAGGTCTTCGGCAGAGGCATTATCCACCTCTATCCCGAAGGCCTTGAACACATCGGACTCGGCCTTTTTCTTTGCCGAGGAAATCGTCTCGCCAGAACCCACAAGTTCAACAACCCTTTCGTATTCCAGATGAGTCAGCAGGTTGATATTGGCCGTTTCTCTTTCGGACAAATCCACTAGGGCGTTCAAGGTAATCTGGCTCTTGGATACCTCGCCGGTCACTTCGTTGCGGTAGAAGCCCTCCGTTTCCAGCAGGGCGAACTGCGACTTGAGAGAAATGTCCTTTATAAGGAACGTTCCCGTGTCGCTGGCAATTTTGCCCTTAAAGCTCTTCCCCGTCTGGTAAAGTTTCCCGGATTCTACCAGGGTTGCTCCATCCAGTTCTTGCACGGTAATGCTAGACCCCTGAAGGAACGGTCCCTTCTGGGAAACACCCGCTACGGTACGATCTTCTATGGCAATAATCTGGGTCTCTTCGCTGGTGCCACCAGAAGTCTTGTTCTCTCCACTGCAAGCGGCGAGAAGTAAAAGAAGCAAGGAGATTGCCGCAGTCGCTACGCTCCTTTGCAATGACTTTCGCATTAGAACAATCTGATTTTTTTCCATTTTAAGCATTCTGCATCTCCTGTATGTTTTTTGTCAAAGGGAATAGTTGAAGGTTCAGGCGGTAGACACGGTCCATGCCGTCGTCTTCGGTGGCGATGGCCACCACCTTCTTGCGGAATTCCGCCAGTTCTTCCACAATTTTCTTGTAGGCTCTCTGGGTGAGACCCATGGTAATGCCCGAAACGTTCCTCTCCGAAAGAGGCAAGTTCTTGATGGCGTCCAAGGCAAAGTTTCCCATCTGCAGGTGCATCTGCTGAATGGTCAGGGGAACGAAACTCATTTCGCCCGTAGAGACCGACTTGTCCGACTGGCTGTAGGATCCGTCACGGTTTTTCACCAGAAGGCCGAGACTTTCCAGATAGCGCACGGATTCCTTCACCTCACTGGCCGTCAACTTGGGCAGGCAGCAGTCCGCCACCTTCTTGGGAAACATTCCCGGCACATGGGGAACCAATTCGCGAAGCACGGGATTTTTCCAGGATTCGTAATACCCCATAGAATCCTTGCCCAAAACGTTCACCTTGTGGGCCTGGGCAAGGGCCTGCATCTCGTCGTAGGCCTTTTTTCTGGCGGGCCCCAACTTGGACTGGTTGTAGGTGACCAGGGACTTGAAATACGCTTTTTCGAAGCCCTCCAGGCCCATGGCCTGGGCGACGCGCTCGGCGCCTGTCCCCCGAAGGGAACTCTTGCCTTCGCTGACCAGCTTGAGGAACACCGGCGAAACATAACCGGCCCGCCGGGCGAAATCGCGCCAGGTAAGGCTGTGGCGCTGCTTGTTCTCGGCAAACCATTGCCGCATGAACTCGCGATAGTCTTGAAAATTGGTTACTGATTGCATACCCTGAAATTAGATGTTTTTTTCGGGAAATGCAACATTTTTTGATACAAACACGCCAAATTTTGCAATTATACGCTTTTGTAGCATATTTTTAATTTTTTCATGATACAAAACAGGCGAAAAAGAGCTAAAAACGGCAAACCGGAGGCCAATATAGACCAGGACTATTTTTTTCTCTTGCCCATTGAACCCCATTTTCTACCTTTACCGCCGTCATGAGAATTCCGCTCCAGCTTGCCGTCATTTTCGCCATCTGTGTCGCCGGAGAAGTGCTCCACCGCGTCGTGGGAGTGCCCCTGCCCGGCAACATCATCGGCATGGTCCTTCTCCTGATTTTACTTTGTACAAAAGTCATCAAGCCGGAGCACATTTCGGGCGTCTCCAGTTTTTTCCTGAAATACCTGGCCCTGTTCTTCTTGCCGCCAAGCATTGCCATCATGACCGTAGGCGACGACGTTCTTTCCAAGTGGCCGCTGTTGCTGTTCCTGTGCATCGTCTTTACGCTTGTGACCATCGCCATGGGCGGCTGGGCAACCCAGTTCCTTATCCGCAAGCAGGAATACCGGGAAAACTTGGCTCTGCGCGCGGAGCGGCTTGCCAGGCGGGCTGCACAGAACAAGACCGAAGGGGGCAAGCCATGAGCGCCATCATCAATTCTCCCCTGTTCGGCATCTTGCTGACGCTTGTGGCCTTCGAAATTGGCGTGCTCATCAGCCAAAAGTTCAAGTATTCCTTCTTGAACCCGCTGCTCATCGGCAACGTCCTTATCGTCGGGTTCCTGCTGATTACGGGCGTAAGCCTCGAAAGCTACAACGTAGGCGGCGACTACATTTCTGTAATGCTGTCGCCTGCCACCGTGGTCCTTGCCGTTCCACTTTACAGACAAATTCAAAAACTCCAGCATTTCTGGAAACCCATCCTTGCAGGGATTTTTGCAGGATCTTTCACTGCCATGGCCTGCGTCATTGTGGCCGGCAAACTTTTGGGGCTCACTAAGGCGCTGACACTGTCGCTCCTTCCCAAGTCCGTCACCATCCCCATGGGGAGCGTCATCTCCGAACAGATCGGCGGCATTCCCTCGGTGACCATTATCGCCATCACCGTCACGGGAATCACGGGAGCGGTTACTGCCCCTGCCGTGTGCAGGTTCTGCCGCATCAAGCACAAGGTGGCACAAGGAATCGCCATCGGCACGGCAAGCCATGCCCTGGGAACCACCAAGGCCATGGAAATGGGCGAAGTGCAAGGTGCCATGAGCGGACTTGCCATCGGTATCGCCGGCTTGTTCACCGCAGTGGTGGCACCTGTACTGACCGCATTGTCCTAGACTGTGGTTCTTACACTCTGGCCAGGACAATGCTCTCGCCTTCACTCTCGACTTCCTTTCGAGAGTTCCGGCTCACGAATTATCGCTTTAATCTGAAAACGGACGCCGTCCTTCGTTGTAATGAACGGCGCAGATACGACGGCCTAGCGCCCTACCAGGACTTCACAGAGCAGGGTTTCGCTTTCAGGAATCTTCGTGAGACGCTTGAGTTCGTCTTCGTAGAAGAAGGTCTCCCGACGGGCGTACTTGCCGAGACTCCGTGCAGACTCGCGAAGCATCTCGGCCACATAGCCCGCGTTCATGTTCAGACAGCGGTAGCCGCGGTCCCCCATGATATTGCAGGCGTCTTTCAGGTCCACCGTAAAGAAAACGGCAAAGGCCGAATCTTTCGGACTTTCCCCGTCCAGGTGCGCGTTCAAGAAACCTTCCCGATCCAAGTTCCCGGCATGCAGGTACAGGGATTTTTTCGAAGGCTGGTAACGGTAAATTCCCTGATAGACCAGGGACACGTCAAAGCAGGCCACCCAGATTTTCAGGAGTCCCGCCCCGAAGGCATTCAGGGTGCAGATTTCCATCCAGCGGAGCAGCGTAGAAAAGTCGTCCAGGGAGGCGGTCCAGGGTTTGAAAGGCCTGTGTTCCAGGGCTCCCGGCCCCAAGAAGTCGTATTCCCTAAAGAAAAACTCGTTGGGGTATTTTTGCGGCGTCAGGGGAAATTCGTCCCCTTCGAAAGCCTGGTTCTGGACCCTGAAAACCTTGACGCACTTGGACAGGTCCGTAATGCTTTCCGCCTTGTTCTGCAAAAGGAAACGGGCCCGCACCCTGGGGTTCAGGGCGGCATTTTCTTGCATGGGGAGTTCTCCCCTGCTGGAATAGGCAAACTGCGCCGCTAGCTCAAACTTTTTCAGAGCCTTGGGCATTATAGCCACCGCGGCCATGGGAATTTCATTCACCCCCAAATCCAAGGCGTAGGCTACTTCTACATCCACAAAGCTCCCGAGAGGAATGCCCATGGCTCCTGCAGAACGGGCCGAAATGGAGGCCAGCCCCACGTACGACCCAACATCCAGTTCTAGCTCGTGGTAGGCGGCTTCCTTGAACCGCCAGACGGCACGGTCCAGCAGCGCCGTAAAGAACAGCGTAATGGGGGCCTCTTCGATGAAGTTTCCGTCAGCAAAGGCCTTGACCAAAGCCTCCAGGCGGGTCTTTTTCAGCTTGGCGTTTTCCCAGGGGTAGGCCACTAGTTCACGGGTCTCGTAATCGAACTTGTAAAGGTCGTCAGGAACGCTCTGGCCCTTTATGTAGGCGTAAACGCCCACCGAGTGCAGTCCATCGGCAGAAACGTCGTTCTGCAGCTGGGTAAAGAGGCGGTTCATCAGGGTGGAAGAAGACTGGGTTATCTCGAACAGGTCTTCCGAGGCGGACTTTTTCCGCTGGCCCGCCTTGACCCCGTTGGTGGCGTAGCGCTTGCCTGCCGCATAGGGGTTCGAAACATTTCCGGAATTTTCCCAGTGGAGGGTAACGGGGTCGCCGGGCACCTGCCGCCCATACTTGATGGACTCGTGATATGTTTCGGAGAAATAAGCCACAACGAAAAGATAGTAAATGGAGGTTAGGGGATAGGGGTATGAGGTCGGTCGCCACAGGCTCCCTTTGAGTCATGAGTAATGAGTAGTGAGCATCGTCTTGTTTCCTTCATAACTGAAAACTCATAACTGACAACTGACTACTCCCCTCCCGTTTTCCCCCGTAAACGGGGCTTTTCTAAAAGTAAGCAAATAATAAGGGACACTTTATGTATATTGGGAAAAGAGGATTCTTATGACCAAAAAGAAATTGCTGACTATCCCCCTGGCCTGCGCCTTTGCCCTGAGTTTTTCCGCATGCGATGGCGACAACACCGTAAGTGTCTCAGAAAAACCGGCTCCAGGTCCAGAAACTCCCGCCGATTCATCTGCCGATTCCACTCAGAATGCAACAGAAGTAAAGCTCCTGGTGGACGATTTCGAGGACGGCGACAACCAAAGCCCTCTCGGTGAATACTGGTATGTCTATGATGACGCGAGAAGCGGCGCAGAATCAACAATCGAAACCGTAACCAAGGATTCGGAAGGCCACCCCGCCCCCACCAAGAGCGACAACGGCAGCAAGTTTTCATTCAATGTCAAGTACACCCTGAAAAAAGGCGGTTACGAATACGATGCCTATGTTGGATGGGGCGTCGCCATGCCGCAGGGCGAGGACTATAGCAAGTACAGTGCCGTCCAATACCGTTACAAAGGCGGAAGCCACTGCATCCACATGGAAATTTCCGACATTACGGACAGCGACCACTATTCGTCATGCCCGTCAACAAGCAAGGAATGGACCACCGTTACGGTGAAGTTTGCCGAAATGAAGCAGGAAGGCTGGGGCGCAGCAAAAGCCTTCAATGCAGCCCACATCAACAAGGTGAGTTTCCAGGCCAAAGGCCCGGATACCCAAGATTCCGTATTCGTTGACGACATCTACCTGATTGGCGACGTCAGCGCTCCGGACAACACCGAACCTCCGAAAGAAGAGGAGAAGAAACCTGACATCGTTCCCAAAGACGCCGTGATTCCCAAAGTCACCTTGGGCGAACTGAATATCGACACAGACTTGCAGAAAAAGGCCATAAAGTACCTGAACAAGGGCGTAAGCTTTACCAACTGGCTTGAAGAAAACCGCAAGTTCAACGGGACTTTCAAGGTAGGCAAGGACGATATAAAAATCCTTTCGGAAAACGGTTTCAAGGCCATTCGCTTGCCCATCGACCTGGACAAGTACACCCTCAACCGCGACGAATTCGTAAAGGACGCCACCGGAAAAACCGAACTGAAAATCGATTCGGACACCCTGTTCAACGTGCTGGATTCCTTCGTAGAATGGACCAGGGAATACAACATGTCCCTGACCATCGATTACCACGAATACGACAACAGCTACAACGCCACCTCCGCAAGCAACAAGCGTTACCAGGTTATGATGGCCGAAGTCTGGAAAGCCGTAGCAGCCCACTACGCTTCAAATGAACGCGAAGACATCTTCTACGAACTCCTGAACGAGCCCGACATGAGCAACGGCAAGGTGACTGCCGCCCAATGGACCGAAGCCGCACAGGGGATTATCGACTCCATCCGCACAGTGGACAAAAAACACACCCTGCTTTTCGGTGACGTGGAATGGTACTCCATCACCAAGCTAGCCGGTCGCACCCCCTTCGCCGACACCAACATCGTCTATGTCATCCACTCCTACGAACCCTTCGTGTTTACCCACCAGGGCGCCAGCTGGAGCGAAACTAAGGACCTCAAGAACATTCCCTTCCCCTACGACAAGGCGAAATGGCCCGAATACTCTTCGGAACTCGGGCTCTCCAGCACCACTCCTGGCTGGGTCAAGTCCAACGTGCTGAATTACTACAAGACGGGCAACAAGGAAACCATGCTGAACACGATTTACACCGCAAAGGCCTGGGCCGTCAAGAACAAGGTTCCCGTCATCATCAACGAGTTCGGCGCCTACAACCTGCGCTCTACCGCCCAGGACCGCCTGAACTACCTGACCGCCATGCGCGAAATCTGCGACACCTTGCAAATACCCTGGACCCACTGGGGCTACACCGGCGGATTCGAGGTCATCAAGGGCGGCAAGCTTGTCGAAGGTCTCGACAAGGCCATGGGACTCACCAAACCCACACCGTAAAGGCGACACGGTTTTCCAAAGGGAGCCGCCTTTCTCGGCAAATGTTTTACAAGCCACCTGAGCCATCAGGTGGTTTTCTTGTCTCTAAATTCCTAAATTGTACCCGATGTTTTCGGGTTTACGCACCTTGCTGTTTTTTACAGGTGCCGCACTGGCGGCCGGTTTTTACGGCAACCAGAGCCACATTGACTGGAAAACCGCAGGCACGGAACATTTTCAGTTTATCTACCCCGCCGAATACTCGGAACATGCCTCTGCGGTAGCGACTTATGCCGAGGCGGTCTATGATTCCGTAGTCAACCGCTACAACAAACCACTCCCCCGCATAAGCGCCGTGTTGAACAATGCGCTGTTCAGTAACGGGGCCGCCATACCGGCAGAAAATTCCATCAACCTGTGGCTCACCAACTGGGATTTCAAGATCAGGAGCAGCCACGGCTGGGTCGCCGACGTGGTGACCCACGAATTCAGCCACCTGGTGAGTATCGAAAGCGGCTCCAAGCTGCCGCCGAACCTGTACGGGTTCCAGTTCAGCTATACCGACTACTACAACGAGCGCACCATCAGCGACTTTGCCACCATGGTCCCCTTCACCCTGCAGCCCCTGTGGTTTGCCGAGGGTACCGCCCAGTTCGAATCCAGCCGCATGGGATTCGATTCCTGGGACACCCACCGCGACATGCTGCTCCGTACGGCGGCCCTAAACGACAACCTGATGCCGCTCACCTACATGCACGAATTTTCGGACAACTCCCTGGAGGCAGAACTTGGCCCCTACACCCAAGGCTTCAGCCTGGTGCGCTACATCGCCAAAAAGTACGGCGAAGACGCCATCCCGAAAATCTGGAAAGAACTATCCAAGCCCTACCGGGTAACCCTTTCCGGCGCTCTGGAAAAAGTGCTGGGCGTTTCAGAAGACAATTTGTACGAGGCCTGGAAAAAGGACATCACGGAACACTACCAGGCGCAAAAGAATTCTCTCGGCCCCTTGGTGGAAGGAACCAAGATGACCGAAAACGCCTTCTGGCAGGACTTTCCCGTGGTGGCCGGCGGAAACCTCTACGGCGTTTCCAACTTCGGCGGAGCCTGGTTCGACGGGGCGGTGTTCAAGATGCCGGTTAGTGAGACGAGAGACG
>JAFVTX010000072.1 GCA_017503015.1 Fibrobacter sp.
ACTGTGGTGGGCAAGGATGATCGCCCTGTTGCCGTGTCTGGCGACATGACGATTCGCTTTAAGCATTTTGATTTTTACGAGGCTGCTCCATTTGAAAACAATGACCGAAGCCGTACTAGGGTGGAGTCAGCGTTGAATTTGGGGTTTGTTGTTTCTCCAGCATCGTTCCTGACAGTCTTTACGAATCTGTATCTGCCTTTTGATTTTTCGGGGTATTTTGAAAACGATGAGGCTTATGCGCCTAATCAGGGCCCGTTCAATAATGGTGAGCGTGTTCCCTTTGCTCATTGGACCGATTACTATGGCATTGCGGTGAACGAGAACATGCTTGCGGGTATCGATGTCCGTGCGGGTAGTTTCGGTGCAACTTTCCTTGCTGGAGGCGTTATCTGGGCGAGTTCCAGTCCTTTGACAATGTGGGAAAGAGAGACCATGGCGCGCTTTGCCTCGCAATATGAGACCTTCGAAGACGAAAAGGTGGTAAGTACCTACTATAAAGAAAAGAATTTTCATCCTGTAAAAGAAGGTGGCCGTGCTTTTTGGACTAATCGTTCTTTTGGAGGCCTGTTCCTAGATGTTCACACGCTGCCATGGAACATGAAGGCTCAGTTTATGCTGTCACAGCCCATGGATATGGATATTGGCGCTCGAGATGGTACAAGAATGTTGGGTGGGCAACCGGGTGAGCTAGAAATGGTGGGTACCTATGACTTCAGTGGCATGGTCTATCACGCTCGCTTGGCCAAGGAAAAAATTGAACTTGCTGGGTCTGACATGACTGTCGGAGCCAACTATTTAGGTGTTACCTTTGAAAATGACATTATTTATCAGCCTGGGTATACTTTTAAGAATGCTGATGGTGACCCTTACATTGTTGATAACCATGTGGCGTCCATTGACATCAAGGGTAACTTGACGCCAAAATTTTATCTAATGATGGATATGGCCCTGAGTTGGGATGACTCTACTATGTTTAAGCGCATTCAAGACACGACTATTGCGGCCAATTATGAAAAGGGGTTCTTTGACGAGGGAACGTCAACTCCGGCTTTTGGCTTATACATCAAGGCCCAGGATAAGCATTGGGAGCCTATTACCCTTGAAGCGGTTTACCTTCCTAAGGACTTCTTTTCGCCTTTCGGTATGACTGACCCTTCTCGTTTCCGCTCATGGCGTCAGGATGAATTTTATGTTGGCGCAGGAACCTTCCGCTACGGACCCAACATGATGGGTGCTAACGTGAAAGTTGAACCCCAGTTCAACCGAGGTCGATTTGATGCCCAATATGGCGTTCACAAACAGATAGAAGAGGGTGATGACGTTATCAACTTCAAATATAACCTGAACGGTCGCGCGGTTTGGGAATCAAGCAATTCATGGACAAAATTCAAGTCCCTGTTCCATTCGGATTCTGGAAACGTTCTCAACGACGCCCGTTATCTTTCTCGTGTCGGTGGCAAATCTGTGAATAAGCTTGACGAACAGACGGGTGGCCTTAGAGGTGGCACTTGGGAACTTTGGGATGGTTTTGTTCCGTACAACTCGGCTGAGGACGCTGCGACCGCGGATATTCCTCAGCATGTTAAGTGGAACACATCCTTGGTTATCGATGCCGGTTATGATATTGGCCACTGGTTCAACACGGACAGGAATATTATGTTGAGTGTTTACTCTGCCTTGTCTGGTGTTTCTACCTCTTTCGCTCCTATTGCCTATAGCGAGTCCCAAAAGGACATGTTAATGTGGAGCTGGTTCGTGCAGTCCGAGCCTGCGATTGCCATTACGCCCACGCTTCATGGTCTGTTGATTATGGGATTTGAATCGTTCCGTGCAGAAAACGCATTTGTCATGAGAAAGATTAATTCTGGTCTGCCTACTCAGGGAACAACCTATTCGGCGGCCTATAAGAATGGCGCTTTCAAGTACGAGCATGCTCCAATCAATATTCTGGAGACTGCTCTTGGATTTGGTTTGGATTGGGATTTCACGCCTAGAGCGGGGGTGCACTTCCGCTACAAGTGGATGACCCATAGCGATGAGTTTGCGTCTGAAAATGATTGGAAGGGCCATTATTTTGCAGTTGAATCCAAAATGTGGTTCTAGTAGGGGTTGATTATGCTAAAAAGATTACTTATAGGTCTCGTTACTTTTTCTGCAATTGCTTCTGCTTCTGCAGTCGCCGACAATCAGGCTAAGATTGATAGCACCGTCGAAAAATTAGAATCCCAGCGGGGGATTGATATTGGCGGAACAGTTCGTGCGGTTTACAATAAGTCCAATATTGACATAGACCAAGACGTAGATGCATACAACCATATGCCTGATCGTGAAATGAATGAATTTGTCCAGTTAGATTTGGATATGCATTTTAGGCCTTGGGATTTTGTTCGCGCAAATCTGTTGATGCGAATGGGCGCAGGCATGCAGGACTACTTCGCTAATTCGGCAACAATGGTCAATGTTCAGTGGGCTAATGTTGAAGGCGAGATAGGCAAAAATTTTCATTGGGTAGTGGGTGATTTTCGTCAACAGTATTCACCTTTGACATTATATATGCCGGGTGTTGATATTATGTATGAGCCTATGATTTTTGCCCGCAACCGTGAAATGGGTGAACGAGAGGCCCTGATCCAAGGGAATCAGCGGAATTTGCAGGGGGTGAACCTTCAGTTCCGCAAGGACATGGGGGCGACTTTCGGCGAACTTCGTACAGAGGGAATGCTAGTTCGTTTACGTAGGGCAGAACGCTTGGATACGACGGGGGCTATGGGAAACCTGCTTCCTGGTGAAAATATTGCTGGGGCGACACAAACGGGAACTTTTGATAAGTATGCGGCTATTGCCAACTTTGAGTTGTTCCCTCTCAACAAGAATTTGATGGTTGGTGCTACCTACATTTATACGTGGGATGACGAAAAATCTAAGACCTATACCTATTATAAGAATGATTTGTATACTGGAGCAGAACCAGAGCATATGTTTAAACGTATGCCGGTAAATTTTAAGGATTCGTTGCCGCAGGATACAAAGGTGGGCGCCGTCCGACTAGGTGCCGATGTGGCGGGGTTGCTTGGTAACAAGAACCTGATTTTGGATGTTACTGGAGAATTCGCTTATTCTATGGATAAAGTTTACGAGGAAAAAACTACTTATGTAGATTCTCTCCAGATAGCTTATGATCAATGGGGTTCTGTTGTGACTGGAGAAGACGGAGCTCCTGTTATGGAACCGTCTTCCCTTTTGCGCGATGAACGGGGGAATATTTTCGATACACTGAAAACGCTTTCTTCCGATAATAAAACGGACAAGGGCATGGCTGTTACGGCTAATTTGAATGCCGGGTTCCGCACGTCAAGTTGGATGGTGAATGTGGGTGTTGATTATGTTCACAATGATTCAGCCTGGTTTAACTCTTTGGCTCAGTCGCCCTCTTTTGTGGCAAGGCGTGTAATGAATTCCGATAAGGATGGGGATTTGACAAAGTATGGCCCCTATGCACCGCTTTATTCTACCTTTGATGCTCTTTATTTCTTTACCCCGAAACATTCGCCAGCATCTAAAACTTTGGCTAATGATGACGAAGCTATGAAAAACGGGCAGACAAGGAGCTATAACATTGCTCCGTATGCAAAGACATCTTATACGACTGCTACCATGACAAGAAAGGAACTCGCTCTGATTGATGAATTATCCGATGCTAGTATCCAGATGGCCTTGCCCTTTGGGCTTGCAACTTCAAACCGCAATGGTTTCCGTGCCAATTTAGTGGCTGGTCTTGGCGAAAATAATGTTGTAGAAGTGCAGGGGTTGTTTACCAAAATGGAGCAGGTGAAGGGCTTGGGAAACCTAGATAAGGCCTCTTTTGTGGAATATGGTGGTGGAGGCAAAATAGATATCCTTGCTTTGCTGGGATTTAAACTGCCGCTAGAATTGAGCGGTAGCTACAAGCACGCAGAGCGCTCCATTTCCGATGCCGAATTCAAGACGGACTTTATCAATGTGGGGCTGTATGCTCGTTACTGGAAGCGTCTTGGTGTTTCTGTGGGGGCTCAGCGTATTGATGCCGAATTAAATGCGGATGGCGCGTTGCTCCAACAAGCGATGATGAGCAATTTGAATGTGGCTGTTGCACCTGTTATGAAGGGCAAGCAGATTCAATGGATGGTGGGGCTTGATTACACGTTGGCTCCTCATGCCTGGTTGGCTTTGAATTACGGACAAGCCTCTGTTTCGAACAGTTATGCTGTGGATGGCTTGCTTGGTGGAAACTACAATTCTGTGAAGAATACCTTTGTGGCTGACACGGAAACCAACCTGCCGGATTATATGGCTATAGCTTCTCGCAAGTCTACGGCCCAAAGGTTAAGGCATAAGTTCGTCCGTAGTATTGTGCAAGCAAGTGTGAATGTTGAGTTCTAGGGGGAGGTTTGGACATGTACAAGGATACAAAGACAATGATTTTTAAGGCCGCCCTTTCTTCGCTGGTATTTCTAGTAGGGACTGCATTTGCTCAGCAAGAGGCTGATAGTGATTCTGCTTCTGTTGAGGAACGCCAGCTGAGTCTTTTAGAAAAGTTGACAAACTATGAGGCCAATGCCTTGGGCTTCGCAATTAATGGTACTGCGCGTGCGGGGTATTTGCGTTCTTCTTTAGATGCTGATGAAGCCATAGAAGAATCGCAGCTGACAGAAAGCTCTGCTTACACGCATGTGAATATGGGTTTTTCCATTCGCCCTAGTTCAGAATCTGTAGCTCGGTTTGATTTACGATTCCACAAAGATTGGCAGAATGCGCATCGCGAGGGAAATAATTCTCCCATAACCACTTGGTGGTCTTACGATGGCATGAGCCTAAATAACCATTTGAAATTCAATCTGGGTCATATGCGAGTGGCTTACACTCCGCTGACCATCTATCAGCCCATGCCTGATTTTATCTTTGAACCTACCATCCTTGCCGAACACCGGGCTGAGGTGATGGCAGATAAAAACTTAGATGGGTCCAATAATCGTTTAATGCAGGGCGTCAACCTGGAATATCATTCTAATGAGCTCGGTCCTGTAGATGATTTGATGTTGCATGGAACTCTTGCACGAATTCGCAATGTGGCCAAGAAAAGTACGCAGGTGTTTTTTGACTACGATGATGCGGACAGATATCTCTTTGCGGGTGCAGTTGGAGTCGATGTAAAGGGGATAACCCTTGGTTTCAACGATGCTTATGTATTTGATCATGTTCGCAGTACCCGAGCTGTGAATCTGCTCACTGCCTCTGATGAGATTTATTATGAAAGAAACAACGTAATGAGTGGAGAACTTGGTTTTGATTCTAAACGCTTGATGCCCGGCAATTTGCATTTCGGCGTAAATGCGGAATACGCCATGTCCTATTGGAGTTATCTGAGGGATCACATGATCTCTGAAACAGAAAAGAAGATGTTGGTGGTTATTGACTCGGCATTAAAGGAAGACGGGAGTATTGATTCGGATAGGGGTTATTTGACTAATTCCGAAGTTTCAAAAAATGTTCCGACTATAGACAAGATTGCGGGTTTAGAGAATAAACCGGCCCTCCATGTAGAGGCCTTTGCAGACGGCTCTGTTGGAACCATCGATTTTAATGCTAAAGCAAATTTTGTGAAGGTGGATAAGGATTTTCAGGCCGAACTTGCTATGACTCCGGCTTCTTTGGGCAATGTTCCTGTATTGAATAGCGAAGCTTCGTTCAGTACAACAACTTTAGATGGTCTTCTTGCCAATGTTCGTTCTGGGTCCCTAGAAAACCTTTATTTTACGCTTTATGAATCGGTCCCGCTTAATTCGGCGAATATGCTTGCTGGATCGGCCATGGAGGGGGCGTATAACCAGCTCTATAATAATTTCAAATACGCTCAGTATTATAGAAACGGATATAATAACGTGGTGCTGCAGCGTAATGACCTTTTGAAGACTTCGCTGGCGCTGGACCCGTCTAATGATATGGCTTTGCCCTTTGGGTACGCTACGCCTAATAGGACCGGTGGTGATATCGATTTGAGTGGTAAGTGGAATGACGCCATTGCCGTTCGTATCTTGGCAGGCTTTTATAATGCAGATGAGTTGGATGCAACCGATACCCTTGATTTCATCTCTGGAACAAAGTATATGAAGTTTGGTGGTGGAGCCAATGTGGATTTCGCAAGATTGTTGTCCATGGGAAAGGAATGGGGAATACAATTGGGCGGTTCTTATGAGATGTCTAAAGAGACAGATGGGTTTGAGAGGACATCTTCTCGCATGATGGCCGGATTGGATGTGACATGGAATCGTGTATCGCTGTTAACGGGATTCCAGATGCTGAATCTGGAATTTGGGAAGCCCTATTTGGCAATCTTGGATGGAACATCGGAGATGCTTGCTTTGGGCGGACTGCGTTACAAGATTACTGCCGGAGCTTACGCCACTGTTGAATATGGTTATATAACCAATTCTATTGACTATGTCGGCACATCTGGTGCTGCGACAATGGAATTGAGCAAGAATGTTATCATGGCCGATGTGACGGTGAAATTTTAAGGAGGCTTGTAATGAAATTTCTTGCTAGTTTTGCTTTGACGGCTTCTTTGGCTGTTGTGGCCTGTTCTGATATGTCTATGGATCCTGATGATACCGTTATTAGCACGTCCAATGTTGACCCTGGTGCACAGATTGAAACTGATTTGTTTGTTGAACCGGCTGATTTCGACCTGAATACTTATTTGGAGATAAACTCGGATGTAAAGTACAGCCAGATCATTCAAGCCGTTCGAAGCAGGAATCAAGCCTTTTTGGATTCTATGAGTATGACTCAAGATTCTGTTGAATTAGAGGATGGCTCTAAAAAACCTATTGCCGTTGTTGCGAAAGAACGGTATAATGCAGACACTTCTGCGTTTATCCATAGCGATACGGCGTTCACACATAAAGTGTTCTTGATGGCTGGTTACAAAGAAGAAATGTGGCCTTCTGCTGATTCTTTGAATAAGGAACAGAGGTTTATGGTTACGCTTTTCAACTTGGTTCAGTCGGGCAAGCCTTCTATTAATGAAGACAAGAAGTTTATAGAAGAATTTGTCTATGACGAAGACGCGCTAAGGTTGCACTACGTTATTTTTGGCGCCCTTGAGGGCCGTGCCTATCGTTATTGCGAAGCGGGAGAAATGGGTGCGCCAAAGTCTGAAATACATCCAGATACGCTTGGAGTACGACCCCGTATCATGGATTATAATGCCCATATTTTTTGCATGAACAAAAAAGATGGCTTAGTTTATTCGATTAAGTAAGGTGGTGAAAGATGTTGAACAAGGTTTATGCGATATTGTTGTTCTCGGCCACGATTCTTTTGGCCGCCGAGTTTCGGGTAGATGCCTATTATCCCAACTGGTTGCAGTATTCTCAATTTACTCCAACAGATGTTAGGTATAGTTTTTTGACCGACATTCATTACGGTTATTTTGTCCCTAGTGAAGATGGTTCCAGCCTCACCAACGCTGACGAATCCGACGAACCGAATTTTAAGAAGTTGTTGGAACTGGCAAAGCAAAATAAGGTCGGAGTAATTGCTATTGTTGGTGGTGCCGGCAACGAAGAATCCATGAAAGCAGTTGCTTCTAGTGATGATGCCTGTTCGAAATTGGCTGAAACAGTCAAATCGTTTGCAGAAGCTTCTGGACTTAAAGGTGTTGAGTTAGATTGGATTCCGTCTGAGGATTCAGAATACAAGGCTTGGGGAAAGCTAGTGGTGTCTTTGGCCAATGCTGGGCTTAGTGTCTACGCCTCTGCGGTGGGCTCGGAAGAGGCTGCTTCGGCATACCCAGCTGAGGCCCTTTCTCAGCTGGCAGGCCTTATGGTGTCATTCACGGATCAGGCTAGTGCCGATGAGGAAAAAGTGGTCCCTAATTCTAATTTCGCAAAGGCTAAAGATGTGTTGAAGACATATTCCTCTAAGTTGGCCTCCGAAAAGATTATTCCTGTTGTCCCTATGTACGGCAAGTCTTTCTACAAGGCTACAGGTTTGGGCTCTGCACATGAGGGTGTGGGTAGTGGTAACGAAGGGTATCTACAGTACAAGGACCTAATGACAGCCTTTGACACCCCAGACTACAAGGTTTCTTTCGACGAGGCTTCCTTGAGTGAAGTTGCTGTAAGCGCGACGGAAACGGTTGTGTTTAATGGAATTCCGTCTATGAAAGCTATGGCTACCTTTGTCAAGGAAAATGGATTTGGCGGTGTTGCCATGTACGATATTTCGGGAGACCACAAGGAACCCATTGTGTCGCTTTTGGTGACTGTTGGCCAGATTTTGAGGCCTAGTATTGATTATCAACCCAAGAAAAAGAAAAAGTAAAGTGATTTTCGGCACGTTTTTGTAAAAAAACAAAAATAAAACTGAAAAACCTTTCCCTTTTTCAAAAAAAAGATATATTTTAACATCATAAACCTTAAAAAGAGAGAGAAATATGAAAAACCTTGCAATTTTTGGCCTTGCGGCCGCTTCTGCATCCCTTGCCACAGGTTCCCTTTGGAACATGACGGTTGATGCATACCAGGTCCAGGTGCCGGGTGCCGTTTCTTGTATGGCGTCTGCTGCTGATCAGGATGCTAAGAATGCCTGCTACCAGAGCACCGGTGGATGGTGGTTTGCCTATACTGGCGATACTAAGGATGGTCAGACCTATAGCTTCTCCCCCATCGGAACCAACCTTGATGGCACCTACAAGATTGAAACAACCGACGAAACCGATGGTTCTATCCTTCCCGGTGGCAACCTTCAAGAAGGTGTTGGCCTGGTTGTGACGATTTCTGCTGCTGGTGGTTCCGAATCGGCTCCGGCTGTGGCTGGCATTGGTTTCAACTATGGCAAGTCTGATACCGAGTCTGTCAGTGTTGCTGACAAGACTGGTTTCTGCTTGGCCTATTCTTGGACAGGTGCTAATCCGCTTAGCGTTGAATTGAGCCAGGGACCCGATGATGAGCTTGCTGGCTGGAATACCTGGGATGCCAAGATTCCGCCTGCAACCGGTGGTAGCGCCAGTCTGACTTGGGACAAGTTCGCAAACGGTGGTACCTGGGGTACTCCGAAGACTCTTGATGAAGTCAAGGCTGCCTTGCATTCCTTGAAGATTCGTATCAAGAACTCCGCTGCAGCCGAAGAGAAGGGTACGCTGACCATTAGTGAAGTTGGTTACGCCGAAGATGGTTGCGGTAAGGGCGGTTCCGGAACTCCTAGCGCTATCCATGCTGTTGCAGCTTCCTCTGCTTCTGCTAAGGCTACCCTTTCTGGTCGCACCCTTTCCTTCAGTGGCATCAACTCTGCTGCCACCTACGAAATCGTGAGCCTCCAGGGTCAGGTTGTCAAGAGCGGCGTCGTGTCCTCTTCTATCAACCTGTCTAGCTTGAACGCTGGTGTTTACATGGTTCGCGTTGCTGGCAAGTCTGTCAACATGAACCAGAAGATCCTCGTCAAGTAATAGGGCGATTAAGCTTCTAAAGAGCCTCCGCGTGATACGCGGAGGTTCTTTGTGTTTTGGGTCACGTGAGATGTGTTAAATTGCTTGCAAATAGTATTTTACAACCCGTTTTGCTTTTTTTTTTATAAATTAAGGATTGAAACTATCAAAGTAGAGGCTTATATGAAGCGTTTTCTTTTGTCCCTAATGGCCATGTCGGTTGCCTTCTTTATGGCATGCTCTTCCGATGACCCTGCACCTGTGACTCCTGGTTCTGGTACAAATGAAGGAGGCGAAACAACGCCTGGCGATAACTCGGGTTCTTCGACGACTCCAGATGCTGCGAACGCAACCTATTATGCGGCACGTCCTGCTCCGAATACGGCTGCTGTGGAAGCCATGTATGCTAATTGGATTAGCAGGTTCTATGTAACTGCTGAAGAGGAAATCACGTCTCCAGGAGACCTTGGCGACTTATACATGTCAAAGATAACCGGTGCTGCTCGTATTAAATTTGACAATCCCTTAAACACAGTGTCTGAAGGTATCGGATATGGCATGCTCATCACTTTCTTTATGAATGATATGGATAAATTTGATAGGCTTTTCAAGTACTATAAGGCATATCCAGTGAGTGAAGCCAGTGGCATGTATTTTATGCGGTGGAACATCAAGGGCGACAAGTTCAATGGCGGTTTTACTTTGGCTGCTAATGGCGGGTCCGCAACGGATGCCGATTTGGATGTTGTCGCCGCCTTGCTTATGGCTTATGGCAAAACTGGGAATGCAGAGTATAAGGACTACGCTCTAAAAGTTGCGGCATCCATTTACAATACGGAAGTGAATCCGACGACTCATTTGCTTATGCCGGGTAACGACGGAAAGCATATGAATGATGGTTATTGCTATAATATCAGCTATTTCTCGTTAGTGGCTTTGAGATTAATGGCCAAGTATGACACGGAGCGCACCGCTCAGTGGAATGAGGTAAAAGATGCGACACTGGCTTATATGAAAAAGGTTCAAGATGCTGGCTATGGCTTATGGCCCGATTGGAGTGATGCCAATGGAGCTCCGATAGATCCAGGTAACAATTCCTCTACAGGAAAATTGAATAATTATTTTGGTCTTGAAGGTGTGCGTATCCCCTTGCGTTTGATTTGGGATTACGATTGGTATGGTGACGAGAGTACCAAGGCGTTGGCTTCTAAGGCGGCACAGTATATTTACGAAAAAACGGGTGGCGATATCAAGCAGGTGCTTAGCCGTTATATTTATACGGGGGATCAGCCGTCTACGGGGCTCGGTGGCGCTCACTTTAGAGGTGCTTTCTGCGCTGTTTGGACTGTTAATCCAGATTATGCAGCAAGTGTTGCTGCCTGTAACGATGTTATTGTGACCACGGCTTTTACGACGGCGAATTATTTTGAACCGACCTTGCAGATGCTTGATGCTCTATACCTGAATGGTTACTTTAAGAAAGAATTCAATTACTAATTATTGAAATAACATATGATGATTGGGCTGATAAAGAAAATAGTGGCTATAGCTACGCTTGCTTCTGTAGGCGTTTGGGCGACTCCGGTTAGTGAGCATGGACAGCTAAGCATATCTGGTTTTGATGTTGTTGACAAGAATGGGAACCCCTATATCCTTCGCGGAATGAGCATGTTCTGGGATATATGGGGGTTCGACCGGTTTTATAACTCTGGTGTGGTGAGCACTTTGGCTGGGACTAGCGGTACTGGCTGGGGAGCGAACCTGGTTCGTGCTGCTATTGCTGATTTCAATGTCAATCTTGCCAAAAATATGATTGATTATACAAACAATAGCGGCATTTACATAATCATAGATAACCATTCGCATTGTGCTCATAAAGATGTTTCCAGCGCTACAAATTTCTTTTCTCAGGTATCGCAATATGTGAGCCAGAAAGGGTATAAGCATGTGATGTACGAGGTGTTCAACGAACCCTTGTACGAAAACTGTAACGGGGCTACAGATACGCAAAGTGGTGGGCAGAAAATCAGCTGGACGACAATTAAGAACTACGCTAAGACCGTTATAGCGACTATACGTAACAATGACAAGAATGGCATCATCTTTGTGGGTACGCCCAACTACTCCGCAGGTACTGAGGCGGCAAGGGCTGATCCAATAACGGGCTATTCCAATATTGCCTATTCTTTGCACTTCTATGCATCGTCTCCTGGCCATGCTTCTTACAGGTATAATCTGTTGAGAGGAAAATGTAACGATTTCCCGATTTTTATTACAGAATGGGGAACTTCGGAGTCTGACGGAAACGGAAGTTTCAATCGCGATATGAATGATACGTGGCTTAGCTGGGTAGAAACTGTTGGTGTTGGTTGGGCAAACTGGTCTATCAGTGATAAGGGGGAAACCTCCTCTGCCCTGACATCTGGAGCGGGAACTAGTGGAAACTGGTCTGATGGCCAAATTAGTCAATCCGGAAAATATGTTCGCAATCTTATGAAAACACTTAATGCGGGTGGTTCGCTAGAAAGTGTTGGCCTTAGTAAGTCAAACATCGATTGTAAAATACTGGACGGAGCTTCAACATACGAGTTTGTCCGGACCGGAATTGGGACTTTTGGCTACATGATCGAGGCGGAGAATTATCTGGATTCAAACAATGCAAAAACAGTGGACTATGAAAAAGCCTCGAACAAGAGGGTTAGTCAGTCTATCAGTGTTGGCCAGGAATCGTCTTTGACTTATGCTCTTGAAGAAGCTCCTTATGAAAAAGGGTATTATAGATTCCAGGTTCGCCTGGCGGCAGATCATGATGGATATTTTACTTATTCTATAAATGGAAAATATAAGGATTCCGTGGAATATAAGTCCACGGGTGGATTGACCTCTTTTGAAATAAAGAAGTCCTTAATAATTGTCCCCCGGAACGAAGGTGCAGTTTTGACTGTTTCATGGAATGGAAATGTAGCTGTCGATTATGTATTTGTCGGGGGACTTGGATCTTCGGATAGCGTGGCCTTTGGACTTTTAGAGATCGGTGAAAATGGTGAAAGGACTGTGCTCATTCCAGAGGAATTCTCTCAAGAAGAGGAAGAAGTGCCATCCATAATTCGGAAAAAAGAAATTCCTAGTAGTCGTATTTCTGTTCACCTATCAGGTAAAAACTTGGAGCTGAATGGAGTGAACTCTGCGGTTTCTTTGAATGTATTGGATGTTCAAGGGCGTGTTTTGATGAAGCGTCAGTTGGTGCAAAGTTCTGGAATGGTAGACTTGAGCGCATTGCGCCCAGGAGTCTATGTTGTACGATTGAAAGGTTCCGGAATTTCGGAAACGAAGAAAATCCAGCTACGGTAGAGATTGAGGGTCCGCGAGTGCGGACCTTTCTATTTTTTGTCGATTATTTTGTAAAATTCCAGGAACTGTGCGGGAGAAAGTTCTTCGGCGCGAACCGTGGTGGGGTAGTCCAGGAGCTCGATGGCTTCCTGGATTTGCTTTTTGTCGTAGGCGCGGCCGAAAGAATTGGCAAGGGTCTTGCGCTTTTGGGTGAAAGCGGCCCGCACAAAGTCGAAGAATCCGTCGGGGGCTTGCAGGGCATCGGCCTTGGGCGTGAGCAGCATGGTGGCGCTATCCACGTTGGGCCGTGGTGTAAAATGCTCGGGCCCGATTTTCCGGAGGATTTGGGTGTCGGCGTAGGCGGACACCAAAACGGAAAGGCTTCCGTAGTTGCTGCTGCAGGGGGCGGCGCAGATGCGCTCGGCTACCTCCAGCTGGACCATGCCCATGAACCCTTTGGTCAGGTGCAGCTTGGGCATGAGTTCTGCGATGATGGCGGTAGAAACGTTGTAGGGGAGGTTCCCCGTGACCCAGGGCTTTTCGTGGGCGTCCAGAAAGGCCTGCAGGTCGAACTTCAAGAAGTCGATGTTCTGGATGTGGAAGTTTTCGCGGCCCTGGAATTTTTGTTCCAAAAATTCGACGCACTGCTCGTCGATTTCGACGGCAGTGAGTTGCACGGCACGGTCCAGCAGGTGCTCTGTGAGGGCGCCGTGCCCAGGGCCGATTTCCAGCACGCAGTCGCCTTCATTGGCCGGCAGGTCCCCTGCAATCAGCTTTGCGGTAGGGACATCCAGAAAGTTCTGGCCAAATTTGCGCCGTCGTGCTCTGTCCATGGGAGGAAAGATAGGAAAAAGGGGGTAGGGGTTAGGATCTAGGGGATAGGATCTAGGGTCTAGTAGGCGGGACTCAAAAATGGAGTCTTGGGTGGGAGACTATTTGACGGCTCGTATGCATATAACTATATTTATGCATAAACAAAATCGGTGCGGTTTAGGCATAAGTCGCCATGATGGTTGCAAATTGTCTGTCGCAAGAACCGCGCCAAAAGGAACAATTATGGAATACAAAATTAAGGACATTAACCTTGCAGTGGAAGGCCGCAAGGAACTCGACCTCGCCGAAACTGAAATGCCGGGCCTCATGGCTCTCCGCAAGGAATACGCTGGCAAGAAGCCGCTCGCTGGCGCGCGCATCATGGGTAGCCTCCACATGACCGTGCAGACCGCTATTTTGATTGAAACGCTTGTGGACCTCGGTGCCGACGTCCGCTGGGTCAGCTGCAACATCTTCAGTACGCAGGACAACGCTGCCGCCGCCGTCGTGGTGGGCAAGAAGGGAACGATCGAGAACCCGCAGGGCGTGCCCGTGTTCGCCTGGAAGGGCGAAACCCTCGAAGAATATTGGGAAAACACTGCCCGCGCCCTCGTGTGGCCCGATGGCAAGACTGCCGACCTCATCGTGGATGACGGCGGCGACGCCACCATGCTCGTGACCTGCGGCGCCGAATTCGAAGATGCCGGCAAGGTGCCCGAATTCAACCCCGCTACCGACAGCGAAGAATGGGGCGTGTTCCTCGCCACCTGCAAAAAGATTTTCGAGAAGGACCCGAAGCAGTGGACCCGCGCTCGCGAAACTCTCCGCGGCGTTTCTGAAGAAACCACCACCGGCGTGCATCGCCTCTACCAGATGGCCCAGGCCGGCCGCCTGAAGTTCCCGGCAATTAACGTGAACGATTCCGTGACCAAGTCCAAGTTCGACAACCTCTACGGCTGCCGCCACTCCCTCATCGACGGCATCAACCGCGCCACCGACGTGATGATGGCAGGCAAGATTGCAGTCGTGTGCGGTTACGGCGACGTGGGTAAGGGCTGCGCCCAGTCCCTGCGCGGTCAGGGCGCCCGCGTGATCATCACCGAAATCGACCCGATTTGCGCACTCCAGGCCGCCATGGAAGGCTACGAAGTCAAAACCCTCGACGAAGTCGTGAGCTACGCCGACATCTTCGTGACCACCACCGGCAACACCGGCATCATCAGCGCCGCGCAGATGGGCAAGATGAAGCACCGCGCCATCGTGGGCAACATCGGCCACTTCGACAACGAAATCGACATGGCCGGCCTCAAGAAGGTTCCGGGCATCAAGAGGAACGAAATCAAGCCGCAGTACGACGAATGGATTTTCCCCGACGGCCACAGCATCCTCGTGCTCGCCGAAGGCCGCCTGCTGAACCTCGGCTGCGCTACCGGCCACCCGAGCTTCGTGATGAGCGCAAGCTTCACGAACCAGACCATCGCCCAGATCGACCTCTGGCTCAATGCCCAGGGCAAGGACACCGTCGCCGGCATCAAGTACGAAAGCGGCGTCGTGTACACGCTCCCGAAGATTCTCGACGAAAAGGTCGCACGCCTCCACCTCGAAAAGCTCGGCGTTCACCTCACGACCCTCACCAAGGCCCAGGCCGACTACATCGGCGTGCCCGTGGAAGGCCCGTACAAGGCTGATCACTATCGTTATTAATAGGCAAACTCCATAAGCGCGCAGATATACATTAAATAGAGCACCCTCGGTGGATAATCGGGGGTGTTTCTATCTTTTAATGCATGAATTTCCTTGATTTTTTGAATAATTCGGTAACGCCCTACCATACGGTCCAGAACTTGAAACAACTTTTGGAACCTGCTGGGGCCGAAATAAAGCTTTTTGAACGTGGCGGTGCGCTGATTGCGGTCCGTTTACCTCGAGCGGCAAGTGCAGAATCCAGGTTCAGGATTGCCCTTGCCCATACGGACTACCCGACATTGAAAATCACCCCCAATCCGGACTGTTCGGCTGCGGGCGTACGGACCCTCCACCCCGAAGTTTACGGCAGTCCCATTCTCGCCAGCTGGCTGGACCGTGACCTAGGTTATGCCGGACTTTTGGCCTACGAACTGGAAGGCAAGGTACAGACAAAGTTGTTCCGTGGAAAAAAGCTGTTCCGCATTCCGCAGCTTGCGGTCCACTTAAACCGAAACGTCAACCAGGACGGCCTGAAGGTGAACCCCCAGACGGACTTGAACGCCCTGTGGACTGCCGTCGGCGGCAAGGAACGCTTTGCAGAGGCCTTGTCTGCTGAGATTCCTTGTGGGGCGCGTCTTCTGGATTTTGACGTGCAGCTCTTCGATGCACAAGCTGCACAGCTAGGCGGCTTTGAAGACGAATGGATTTATTCCGGCAGGCTCGACAACCTTTCTAGCTGCCACGCCATCGCAGAAGCCTTTGCCAAAGCGGAACCTTCGGAGAAGGATTTTCAGGTGGCGGCCTTCTTCAACAACGAAGAGGTGGGTTCCAACACCCGCGAAGGTGCCGCCGGCAATTTCTTGAAAAGTGCGCTGGACGAGGCGGCTTCCCTCTCGTCTCTCGTCTGTAGCTCGCTTGCGAGCGTTCTCTCGTCTAGTTTGGCCCTTTCCATTGACATGGCCCACGCTTGCCACCCGAACTTTGTGGCTAAGCACGAGCCGAACCATGCTCCGATTCTAGGCGAGGGGATTGTCCTCAAGGTCAATGTGCAAAAGCGTTATGCCAGCGATGTGTTCTCTAACGCCCAGTTTAAACTGATTTGCGAACAAAATAACATTCCGTATCAGACATTCGTCATGCGTAACGACATGCCCTGCGGCTCAACAGTGGGCCCTGCCGTTTCGGCAAGCCTAGGGATTCCCACAGTGGACATCGGCGAACCCATGCTCAGCATGCACAGCATCCGCGAGATGACGGCAAAAAAAGACCACCAAGGCATGATTGCCCTGGTGTCTGCATTTTATTTGTAGGACTTGTTTACGAAAGCCATTTCAGCAGCCGGATGACGCCCATCTTGGCGCACTCATTGTGGGCCGAAACATTAGTGCGGTGCTCAATAGCCTTACGATTTTGGTGGTAGAATTCATAGGCGCGGAGCAGCATTTCTTCGTTGGTCTTTGTGGGCTGGAAGCCCAGTTCTTTCTTGATTTTTGACGTGTCAAAAACGAAGGTGCTGGCAATCATCTTGTACTGGTAGGGGCCGAGGGGCGAAATGCCGAGCTTGCTGGCGAGCTTCATGCAAGGGATAATAAACCATTTGGGGAAATGGGCCAGCCTGGATTTTGACTTGCCATGCTCGATGACGTAGCTGTACACCTCGTTGAAGGTCTTCACGTTGTCCGAGCCGATGTTGAATACGGTGGTCCCTTGGTAATTCAAGGCGAGTTCACAGGCGTTGGCCAAGTCCTTCGCGTAGATAAACTGGTAACGGTTGTTTCCGTCGCCTACCATCCAGAGTTTTCGGTTTTCGTCAATAAATTCAAAGAGGATGGAAAGCAGTCCGAGTCGGCCTTCGTCCATGATGGTAGGACAGCGGAAGATGACAGAGTTTAGCTTATCCTTGCGGGCGAAGAGAATTTTTTCCCCTTCCAACTTGGACTTGCCGTAAATCTCGATGGGGTTCGGCTCTTCGGCCTCGGTAACGGGGTCGTCGAAGTTCTTTGCCCAGAGACAGTTTGAAGATGTGAATACAAGTTTGTTTACATCGTGGCGGATGCAGGCGTCGGCGATAATTTCTGTGCCGTCCACGTTAGATGTCCAAAGGTTGTTGATGCGCTTGCGGTCGTGGGCCAGCATAGCGGCTAGGTGGAACACGGCGTCAAACTGGTTTTCGCTGAAGATTTTTTCCACCAGCTCCTTATCGCGGATGTCCCCCAATATGCTAGTAAGGTTTTCGTGCTTGTCCGGGTCGGGACAAAGGTCGATGCTTACGCATTTGTGACCCTTTGCAAGGAGTTCTTTTTTTAGAATGGAACCGAAGAATCCGGCGCCACCGGTAATCAGGAAACAAGACATGACTAATAACCTACGTGTAGAATTACTTTGGGGGTAAAATTACTAACTTTTTTTCAATGGATTTCGAAAATTCCATACTCGGAAAGATAAAATCGAAGATTCCCTGCCGAAGGGGTATTGTAGGCCAGTTCTTGCGTTATTTCGTGACTGGCGGACTTGCCTTTATTGTGGATTTTGGGGCTTTTGCGCTTGCCCTCTACTATTTTGACATTCATTACCTGATTTCGAACTTGATTGGTCTTGCGGCGGGGAATGTGGTCAACTACCTCCTGACTGTAAGGTGGGTGTTCAGCACGGAAAAGCGCAAGATGGAAAAGCACGTTTTTCTGGAAGTGGTCGTTTTTGTGCTGATTAGTCTCTTTGGGATGGGACTGAATGAATTACTGATGTATGTCTTCGTCGGGGTGCTCCATATTCAGGAGATGGTATCCAAGGTAGGAGCGGCGATAATCGTACTTCTGTACAATTTCCTAGCAAGGAAGTTTATTCTTTTTAAATCGGGAAGCAAGAATCCTAATTCCCAAGGTACCTTATGAGTGAAGAAAAGAAAGTCGCCGTCATCGCGGGAGCTGGTCCTGCTGGTCTGACCGCTGCCCTGGAACTTTTGCGCACCACAGGTGTGAAACCTGTGATTTTTGAAGCCGAAGATGTTATCGGGGGAATTTCCCGCACGGCCCGCTACAATGGCAACCGTATGGACATAGGCGGCCACCGTTTCTTCAGCAAGAGCGACACGGTGATGGACTGGTGGCAGGGGATTTTGCCGTTGCAAGGTTCCGCCAGCAAGGACGACATCGCCATCGGGCGCAGCGTTCCGCTGGTGCAGGGCGGCCCCGATCCCGAAAAGACGGACTACGTGATGCTCTGTCGTAGCCGCCTTAGCCGCATTCTCTTTTTGCGCAAGCTCTTTGATTATCCGGTGAGCCTGAACGGCGACACTATCCGGAACCTTGGCCTGTGGCGCATGTTCAAGATAGGCATGAGTTACCTCAAGGTTCAGCTTTTGCCCGCCCGTAAAGAAAAGAGCCTGGAAGATTTCATGATTAACCGCTTTGGAGTGGAACTTTACCGCACCTTCTTTAGGGACTATACCGAAAAGGTGTGGGGCGTACCCTGCAATAAGATCAGCCCCGACTGGGGTGGCCAGCGCATCAAGGGGCTTTCCATCACCAAGACCGTGGTGCATGCGCTCAAGCAGATTTTTGCAGGCAAGAAAAAGCCTGAAGCGGGAGCTGCCAATGGTGCGGACATCCGCCAGAAGGATACCGAGACGAGCCTGATAGGCCAGTTCCTCTACCCGAAATTCGGCCCAGGCCAGCTCTGGGAAACGGTGGCCGAGAAGGTGCTGGAGAAAGGTGGCGAAATCCACATGAACTCGAAGGTGGTGGGCGTGAACCGCTCTACCGACGGCAAGCATGTGGAAAGCGTAATCGTGGACCGCGGAAATTCCACGGAAACGGTTTCCTGTGACTATTTCCTCAGCACCATGCCAGTAAAAGAACTTGTGGCCGCCATGGACAACGGAAAAACGCTCGTGCCGGCAGAAGTCAAGCGCGTAGCTGAAGGCCTCGTGTACCGAGACTTCATCACAGTGGGGCTGCTCCTGGATAAGTTGCTCATCAAGAATCCTGCAAAGTCAGGCACTCCCGAAAGCAAGCTCAAGTTCGTGGCGGACAACTGGATCTATGTGCAGGAATCCGACGTGAAACTCGGCCGCATCCAGATTTTCAACAACTGGAGCCCTTACCTGGTGGCCGACCCCGAGAAGGTGTGGATCGGCCTCGAATACTTCGCCACCGAGGGCGACGAGATGTGGCGCATGCCCGACAAAGACTTCATCAAGTTCGCCATCGCCGAACTTGACAAGATAGATGTCGCCCGTCCCGAAGACGTGCGCGATTCCGTGGTGTTCCACATCAAGAAGGCGTATCCCGCCTACTTCGGCACCTACGGCGAGTTTGACAAGATCCGTGAATACGTGGACCCGATCGAGAACCTGTTCCTCATGGGCCGAAACGGCATGCACAAGTACAACAATATGGATCACAGCATGCTTGCTGCCATGGAAGTGGTAAAGTGCATTCGTGAAAACTCCACCGACAAGACTGCCCTCTGGAGCGTGAATAGCGAAGAAGACTACCACGAAGGAAAGAAGGCCTAGATCGGTATTTTTAATGAAAAGAATCCTGAAAATTTTTAGGTGTCCGGAATTATATGTAACGCTTATACTGGTGCTGGTGTTGGTGGCACTGAAGGCTGCAGCTCCCGTCATCAAAAATGTCACTTTAGAAAGACAGAGTGAAACAAAAGAAGTTGTCCTCCCGATTCTTGAACGCATGGGTCAAGGGGAAGTTTTTTCTGTCAAGTTTGGATTGAATACGGGATGGTCTAAAGAATTGAGCCTTAAATTGGTTCCCGATGATTGCGTTTTGGCCATGTCTATAAATGGCAAAGCCCTAGACCCAAAACTTTTTCCCGGCTATTGTGATTGGGCGTCGGGTTTTACCTTGACGAGAAAGGATTTTGAAAAACATGTCGGATTGTTAAAAGAGTATAGTTTCAATCTGAAAATCCGGAACAACGGAGGCGCAGCGGGTTTGTCGGCACTGATGAAAGCTGATTCTTTCAGTTCTCGGGCTCTTTCTATTGTCGCCGCAATTCTTTTGGGGTTACTGATATTCTTAATCGGCTCGCGGTTCCGGCTACACAAGGGGATATTGCTGATTTTCCTGTTGGGACTGGCCTTGCGTGGAGCTTATTTCCAAGAAACAAGTTACAGCCAGCGAGCCTACGACGTAGATGGACATATTGAGTATGTAGGAATTGTGGCAGACGAGCACCGCATTCCGGACAATAAGGAATGTTGGACCTGCTACCACCCACCCCTT
Organism: Fibrobacter sp.; assembly: GCA_017503015.1. Classification (NCBI taxonomy): domain Bacteria; kingdom Pseudomonadati; phylum Fibrobacterota; class Fibrobacteria; order Fibrobacterales; family Fibrobacteraceae; genus Fibrobacter; species Fibrobacter sp. Next base: position 20,539 of record JAFVTX010000072.1, read on the forward strand.
TATTACCTTTCGGCAATACCCTTCTGGGAAGCCTCTTTCCTGTTCGATTATTCCAAGCCCAGGGCGCTACAATGGTACAGTTTTATCATGTCGGCATTGGCCCTGATTTTTGGGCTATATTGCTTGCGCATGCTTTTGACGGGTGGAGGTTTTTGGCTTGCCGCCTTGCTTTGGACTTTCTGGCCGTCCCTTGTCATGATGTCTCCGAGGGTTACCAACGAAGCCATGTTTTGCATGGCGCATGTGATTTGTTTCTGGGCCATTTTGCGGTATATGGCTACAAAGAATGGTGCGTATGTGATTCTATCGGTTGCCCTTGCGGCAATGGCCTATTGGGCAAAATCCACGGGAATCATTACCATCGCCATGCTCGGATTGATGTTCCTTGTCTATTTTGTTCCCAGCAGATTGCTGTCCTTTGAACGCAAGAAGAAATCGGAATATGTCGGCCTTGTGCTGTTCTTGGCCCTTTGTGGCATCGTGGGAGGCCTTGTTCTGTTCAATCCCGATATTGTGGGCAACTCCAAGAATTTGAACAGCGCCTTGATTGTGGGTGCACAGCCGGGTAATATGCTTTATTTTGATTTGGAAAACTTCTTGACCCACCCTTACACTAGTGCCTGGGATGACAATATGGGTCGGCAGTATTTCTTGAATTATCTCGCAAAGACATCCCTTTTCGGGGAATTCCAGTTGCTGAAAACCACGGCAGGGAACTGGCTTGCAACCATTATCAGTATTTCGCTGTTGGGCCTTGTGGGATTTGCCCTAGTGGGGCTTTGGCGAATAAAGTGGAATGCCAAGACAATTCTTTCCCTTGCTCAGATAGTGATGTTTGTTGTGGCAGTGGCTGCACTACGGCTGAAATACCCATATTCGTGCAGTAATGATTTCCGCTTTATACTTCCAGTATTGATTCCCTGTATTTGTTTGTCGGTTGAAGGAATTTTTGCCGAGAATGGCTCTGTACGTCGCCGAGTTGCGGGCGTGTTCCTTGCGCTGATTTTTAGTGGTTGCTCGACAGCTCTAATGCTTTTGCTATAGATTGGTCGTATAAATCTCATTTTTGTATATTACCATTGCAAAGATGAAGGCTTGAAAAATGCGATTGTTTTTGATACTGTTATGCGTGCTGTCGGTGTCGCTTTTTGCGCGACCTATAAACGACGGCAATAAACTTTTTAAGAATGGCGACTATGCCGGTGCTTTGGAAAAGTATATGAAGGCTCGTGAAGCAGAGCCTGCAAACCCGTTGTTGTTTTACAATATCGGCACTTGCCAGTACAAGTTGGGCAATTACGACGAGGCCAAGAAGGAATTGGAGAGCGCCGTGCGCATGCCCGACAAGAAAATGGCGGCCAAGGCGGCCTACAATCTGGCCAATACACACTTTCGCATAGGTGAAAAGTCCGCCGAAGGTAGCGAACGCATTGCCGCCTGGCGGGAGTCCGTTGCCTACTTGAAAAAGGCTATCGACCTGGACAATGGTTTTGAAAACGCCAAGAAAAACGTGGAAATCGTGCAGCGCAAGCTGAAAGAGGAACTGGACAAGCAAAAGCAGAACCAGGACCAGAATCAGGACCAGGACAACGACCAGAAGCAGCCTCCCCTGAGCGAAAAGGCGAAGGAAGTTCTGGCCCGTGCATTGCAGCTTTGCAAGGACGGCAAGTATGCCGAAGGCAAGGAAATGCTGGAAAACCTGATTGCCGAAGACGAAACGGCTGGTCAGCTCAGCGGGCATGTGCAGCGCATCGATGACATTATCGAAATCAAGGCTGGCCGAAAGCCCAAGGCAAAGATTGACGCCAGCAACACCGACAACGACCTGGAGGTAATCTGATGAAGAGAAGTCTGTGGTCGGTGATTAGGTTGATAGGCCGTAAACAGGATTGCTGTCCCCGCATTTTTTCGTGTCATCCCCGCGAAGGCGGGGATCTCCCCTCTGTTTTGAACGTCCGTTTATTTGCTTTTTTTGCCGTTATGTTCTTATCTGTCGCTGCCTTTGCCGCCCCCAAGTCGGCATCGGCCTACTACAGCGATGCGGCCTTCCAGTACATCGAAAACCGCCTGCCCTCTGCAGAAATTACCTGCAACGAGGGTCTGCAATACTACCCCAACGATCAAAAATTGCAGATGCTCCTGGACCGTATTCACGAGGCCAAGGACGAACAGAAAAACGAAAACAAGAAGAACGACAAGAACCAGGATAACAACCAGGACCAGAATCAAGACCAAAACCAGCAGGACCAGCAAAACCAGGACCAGAACGGCGAAGGCAATTCCAGCGGTTCAGAAAGTTCCTCAAGCGCTTCCGATGAGCAGGACCAGAACGGCAGCGGTCAGTCCAGCAGCTCGGATGCGGGAAGCTCCGGCGGCGAAGGCGGGGCCGGCGAACAGCCGCAACCCGAGCAGCCCGAAGAAGGCTCAAGCGACAGCCAGGGCGATTCCTCCAACGATGGCGCAGAACCAGAAGAACAGCCCGTGCAGATGGGAGAGATGAGCCCCGAAGAGGCCGCACAGCTCCTGAAAGATTTTGACGAACAGAACGGCGAACGCAAGCCCTGGAAGCCTATCCGCGGCCAGGCAAGACCCGCTAAGGACTGGTAAGGAGGTTAATATGAAAACAATGCAATTCCTTCTCGTCGGTGCACTGGCGTGCTCTGCATTGTTGTTGTCTGCGTGTACGCACAAGTCTCCTTCTAGTACGGGGTCAGAAGAGGATGCCCAAGATAACTTTGCCCCTTCGAAAGAATTGTCCGCCAATTACACCCTGCTGGACCTGTTTTATATCTATGGACACGCCCGTAACGAGATAGAGGGCAGTGTCGACGCCTACGTTGGCAAGGGTTCCGCTTTGGATAGCAAAAATGCTTTCGGAGAAAAGAGCTGCACCAAGGGATATTACGACGTGTGCTATATGTACAACCAGATGACTGACCCCTACACGCGTTACTATGACCCGACAATGGCCGCAGCGATGCTAGCATCCCTTGTCGAATCTGAAAAAGGCTTAAGGATTGTGGGGATTGAATCTGCCCCCTATGACGAATTTGATGTGGAACTGTTTGTTGTGACATCGGCGGATGAGGGGGCCAGGAACCTCGGAATCCAAGAAGGCGACCTCTATTCCATGGACGACTTAATGATGGCCTATGAGGAATATTCCGGTCAAGATACAATCATGCTGGACATTGCACGTCCGCTTCAGAATCAGTTATATCCTGTAAAGGTTAAAGTTGCCGTCGAGGAAATAGGCCGGCTACCTACGGTGTACCTTCATTATGAGCAAGATGGTATGGGCGATTCCATACCGGTTATCAGGATAACGGAATTTGACAGTAAGACCTTGGACGACTCGGGTACTTATGGGGAATTTGCCGAAGCCCTGAAAAAGACTGCTGGTTCAAAAGCCACCATTATAGATTTGCGCAATAATGGTGGCGGGGATACCGATCATTGTATTGCCGCCGCAGAGCAATTTCTTTCTAAAGGGGATACCATTGTTATAGATATCATTGCCGATGCGGATTCTGTTTTGGCCGATGGCAGGCAAAAGTACATCCAGAAATTGGATACTGTGATTGTTGTCGCGGGCCAGGATGGAAGCGCAAGGGACCGCTATGTTGTTATGCTTGCGAATGAGATGTCGGCCAGTTGTGCAGAATTGATGCTTTCGGCTATTGCCTCCAACAAGAAATCCCCTGTGGTTGGTACCTTGACTTACGGAAAGCAGATTGCGCAGTTGGGGATAGCGAAGGGGGAGGAAGACGTGGATATCCCCATTGCCTTGCCTGACGGACTGGCAATCATTACGGCAATGTATTCCTACGACAAAGACTGGAAACTATACCATGACTTAGGAATAGTTCCTGATTTTGAAATAAAAACCAGAAAGGCACAAATGGAAAAGGCTGTCGAACTGGCCAGTTCGGCGACCTATAGGCGCACTGCCGGATATGGAACCGAAAGGCTCGGTCACTTTGCAAAGCCTGCCGTCCAGACAAGGGGAAGGTCCCCGCTGAAGGCCATGAAGATGCGCTATAAGATTATCCGCTGATTCCATGCCCTCCCGCACCTTCGCCGTCATAGACCTAAAGTCGTTCTTTGCCTCGGTGGAATGTATCCTCCGGGGCCTTGACCCCTTAAAGGCAAAGCTGGTGGTGGCCGACGAGAGCCGTACAGAAAAGACCATCTGCCTTGCGGTGACGCCTGCGCTGAAGGCCTACGGGATTCCTGGACGGGCTCGGCTTTTCGAGGTGAACCAGAAGGTCCGGGAGGTGGAACGCCGCACCGGCGAGAAGGTGGAGTTCTTGATTGCAAAACCCCAGATGGCCAGGTACGTGGAGTATTCCACGAAGGTGTACAACGTTTACCTCAAGTACGTAAGTGCCGAAGACATTCATTCTTATTCTATCGACGAATGTTTTCTGGACTTGACGAAGTACCTCAAGCTGTACAAGAAGACGGCTCGGGAGCTGGTGAAGACCATCATTCAAGATGTATTCACCACCACGGGAATCACTGCAACAGGAGGCATCGGCACAAATCTGTACC
>JAFVTX010000073.1 GCA_017503015.1 Fibrobacter sp.
CAACCCCCTTTCCGAGGGTGAGGCCAATTATAGAACAATTTTTTGACCCCGGCAAGGGGTTTTGCGAAAATTTTTTCTGTTTTTTAGCTTTTTTTCGCCCGGGGCCCCTGGAAACGGGTCGTGAACCGCATAAGCCCAAGACTGTCAACAGGTTGTCAACAAAAAGCAGGGCGATCCCCGCCTGCGCGGGGATGACAAGGAAGGTTGCGAGGAGGACAAGGGTGGGCGCGGGGTGACAGGGGGAGCGGGCGTTGCGGGCCGGCGATTGAGGCCCGCAGAGGGGGTAGCGGAAGCGGCGAGGAAATCCCCGCCAAGATGATAGTGGATCCTCGCCGGAGCCTGCCCTGAGCCTGTCGAATGGGCGAGGATGACGAGAAATAGGGCGGGGATGACGAGACGTAACCAGTGAGCCAAAAGCGACTCGTCTTAACGAGTCGTGTTGGCGAAAGCGAGGCGATGTCGTAGATTCAGCTACGAGATTGAGCCGAGCGGTCTGTGAAGCGAGGGGGAGGCTTCCCCCTTTGTATTATAGACAAATTTGTCCTAATCAAGAATTAGACAATTAAATCTACGACTAGGTAGATCGCAAGAGCGATGCTACAGACGCTGATGAAGTTCTCGATGAACTTGTTGCCTTTTTTGCGCTGCAAAAAACTGCCGCAATAACCGCCGAACCAGGCTCCTACCGCCATGATGATGGCGATGGGCCAGTCGATCTTGCCCGCGAGTCCGAGAGCGATGGTGCTCATGCAGAGGAACACGGTGGTGAGGGCGTTCTTGAGGGCGTTCACGTGGATAGGGTCGAGGCCGGTGTATCGCGTGAGGCTGAAAATCTGGACAAAGCCAACTCCCACCTGGACGATGCAGCCGTAGATAGCCACACAGCAAAAACCCAGGGCCCCTTTCCAGGTGAGTTTTTCGGGAGGGGTTGCGGGGGGCTTGCCGAAGATGTCTTTGCGGAGGCGGCTCATGACCACCACGAGGCAGATAACGGCAGCGAGGATGGCCTGGAAAGCCTTGTCGCCGATGCGGACCAGGAAGAGGATGCCGACGCAGGCCCCGACGATGGTGGGAATCAACAACTGGAAGAAAATTTTCTTGTTGAGGTAGCCGTGACGGGCGAGGTTTGCCACAGAACTGATGTTTCCGATGATGAGACCGATGCGGTTGGTGCCGTTTGCCACCGTGGCGGGCATGCCGAGAAATATCATGATGGGGAGACTCAGGGTGCTTCCGCCGCCTGCGATGCTGTTGATGAGGCTAACGATTGCGCCCAGCACGAAAAAAGCGGGATACTGGCCGTATTCCCACCAGGTGGAGTCCATCATTTGGCAAGTTCCTTTTTCAGAAATTCCATGTTGTCGAGAACCTTCTGCTTTTGGCTATAGTCGGGATATTCCACCAGGCAGTTGTCCAGGGAATCGATGGCATCCTTGAGCAGGGACTTTTTGTTCTGTTCATCTTTTTGCTTTTGGGACTTGGTGAACAGCTGGCTTGTCACCTTGCGCTGCTTGTTGCAGTAAGCGTCGGCTAGGGCGTTGTATTTTTCGAGGGCCTGCTGACGCAAGTTGCTGAACATTAACTTGTTCAAAAGCTCCTTGGCCTGGGGGAATTTTTCTTGACGGGTCAGGGTGTCGGCCTGGGCGAGGGCCTGGGCGGGGTCGTGCTTTGCCCAGTAATCCTTGGCCACGGAATCGGCGACGGCGGCAAGTTCTGCGATTCTTGCGGCGAGGGCGGCGGTCTGCAGGGAATCTTCGAAGTCCCGGTAGCGCAACTGGAACTCTTTCAGCTTTGCCTGGGCCGCATTGAATTCGGCATGGCCTTCGGCAAGAACCCTGATTTCGGAAAGTTCGCGGCGGGCCTTTTGCAAGGTATTGGCGTAGGCCTGCTTTTTCTGTTCGCCAGCCCAGGCTACAAGGGAATCGCCGGGGCTTAAGGCTATGAGGCTGTCGGCAGTTTCGGCCACGAGGCTGTAGGCGGACTGGGCCCGGTTCATGTTCTGGATTTTAAGGACCATGGGGTCGAACTGCTTGGACTTTTCGGCGCGGGTCTTGCCGAACTCGTTGAGCAGGGAATCGGCGCGACGCTCCCACTGGAGCCAGAGGGGCTTGATGACGCGGAAACGCTCCAGGTAGGCGGTAGCGGAATCGGTGTAGCCTGCACGGTACAAGGAGTCGGCGAAGGCGAAGACCTCATCGACCAGGGCAGGGAACGCCATGTATGGGTCGATGGGCTGAGACACAGATGGTTGGGACATGCTCGAAACGCCGGTTTGATCTGCGCCGAACTGGGCCGACGATGTTTCTACCCCGGGGATGTTCTCGGGCGTGGAGAGACGATAATTGTCCAGCTGCTGGGAGTTGAACATGACGGCGGACTGCTGCCCTTGCTGCGAAGATGTTGTAGCGGGTGCGGAACTCATTGCGGAACTTGTAGTGGAATTGACCGCAGGTTCAGTGGCAGGTTCTGCTGCGGGTTTCGTGGCATCCCCGGAATCTACCGCAGCGGGAGCGGGTGCCGTGCCCGCACAGGCGGACAACAAAAAGAAGATTGCAAAAAGCGGAATAAGCCTATTCATAAACTACTCCCCCGCTTCCAGCGGGACGAAGGCGTTGTTTCCGTCCAGGTCGGCAGGCAAGTCCCAGTCGTCGTCCTTGGGCATGGGGGTCGCGGTCTTTGTTTCTGGGGCAGGCGTCGCAGATTCCGTCGCAGGGACAGTTGCAGTTTCCGCGGCGGGTGCAGCAGCATTCTCTTCCACAGGCACAATGGAAATCTGGGCGGAGTCTGCACCCTCCGTAACAGCGGCAGGAACAGCTGTCACAGCACTATCTGCAACAACACCCGCTTCGGCCTCTGCAGTAACGGGGGCTACGGCTGTAAAGCCCGGAACCTCCAGCCACGGCAGGGAGCGGCCTGCAGAAGCTTCGGATTCCGGAAGGACAAAGCCCGTCATGGGGTCCACCTTCAGCTCGCCCCGCTCGTTAGGCAGCACCAGCGGGACCTCGCCCGTGGCCAGCATGGAAATGTCGAAGAAGTCGATGTGTTCGGGAATGCCCTGGATGTCGATTTCTTCTTTGGCGAAGGCCGCCCACTGGGGCAGGCCGCCTGATGCACCTGCGATGCGGGTGCGGCCCGATTTTAGGGGTTTGTTATCGTCGAAGCCCACGTAGCTTCCGATAGCCACTACGGAATCCAGCGCGATGCCGTTCTGTTCTGACACGTAAGTGGGAAGCGCTCCCATGAAGGCCACGTTGCGGTAATCGTTGGTGGTACCCGTCTTGCCCATCACCGGGAAACGAAGCGTGGTGGAGCGGTCTTCGCTTGAAACGGAAAGGTTTGCCACCTGGCTCCTGGCCGTACCGTTGGTGAACACGGAGCGAAGCATCACCGCCATCTGGGACGTGACCGTATCGGAAAGTACCTGCTTGGTTTCTACCTCGTTCCTGAAAATCACGCGACCGTCACGATTCTTGATTTCCTTGATAAAGCATGGGTCGGCCCAGTCGGCATCCAGGCACTTGTAAACCTTCCCGGTGAGCAAGGTCTGGTAGGCCGTGGTGATTTCGCCAAGGGTAATCTCGTTTACGCCCAGGGGCATGCTGAATACTTTTTGCAGTTTCTGATGAATGCCGATTTCGTTTGCAAAGCGGGCGTATTCCGCCATGGAAAGCGCCCTGCGGAAATCGGGCCAGTAGCGGAGCTGGCTCAATTCCAAGTAATCCTTTTCGGAATCGACAGGCTCCATCATGGTGGTGAGCCGCTTGAAATCGGCCAGGCTGAAATTGGGGAACAGTTCCACCGAATCCATGGGCGGGAGAGTGGCCTCTACATCGGGGTCCAGGCTCTTGGCTTCGCGGGCACGCAAAATTTCGGCGTAGTTCTTGTAGTTGTGGTTCAGGTACTTGATGAGGGTTTCGTCTTTCTTGGCCTGCTTGACGCCTACATCCGTAAAGGTGCCGTAGCGCAAGTTCAGCACCGCACGGGCGCGGGCGGACTTTCCCTCGAGTCTGTAGCGTTCTGCAAGGGCGTCGCGGGCGCGGGTAAACTCGATTTCCCGCTTGGATTCTTCTTTCAGGGTGAGGCCGAACTTGTCACGAAGCCGCTCAAAATATTCCTTGCGTTCTTCGTCGGCATCTTGGGCAAAGCCGTTCTGGGCCGCCACCTCGGCAAACTCGTTACTGTCCAGCTTGTCTAACAAGTGTTCCAACAGCCAAATGCTGGCGATGTTTTCGGAACGGGTGGTAGCCCAGGCGATGGTCACCACGTCACCCTTGTTCTTGTGGTCGGGCCGGGGGAAATAGAACTGGTTCACGTACTGGAACACGTTGAACTCGTTTTCCAGCTCGTCCATGTAGTTCCAGTGGTGTTGCAGGGCCAGCGCATAGAGCAGGGGTTTCCAGCTGGAGCCCAACTGACGCACCGCCTTGAAGCTACGGTCATAACCCGTGTTGTGGAAACCGCCCTGGCTTGCAAGCACCATGCCGTTCTGGATGGCCACGAGACCGCCCTGCAGCACGGGTTCTGTTTCGATCTTGCAGGGGGCGTAGCCCTCGATCTTGTTTTCGTCCAGCACGCTCACCAGAAGGATTGCTCCCGGTTTCAGCTGGGAGGCGAGAATCTTGTTCACGTCGCCACCCACCTGGGCTGCAAATTCCTTGACCGCGGCCTCCGTGACGACACCCTTCAGCTGGCCAAAGTCCAGCTTCAAGGATTTCAGCTTGCCCTTGTCGTCGTAGAAAACACTATCTACGGCACCGTAAAGGTAATCGCCCTTGCGGGCACTCTGGGCACGGTTTGCAAACTGGGCCTTGGGGAGCACGAACCCGCCCAACTGCATCTGGAGGTTGCTGATATTGTTCTGCAGGGCGCGCTTCGCCGCGTCCTGACTCCGAGCATCCAGCGTGGTCACGATTTCCAGCTGGGCCTTGCGCCAGTCGTCGATTCCTTCGCCCTCGAAGAGTTCCTTGAAATATTCGCTGTCCAGGCGTTCTTCCAGCCGCTCCAGCGTGGTGCTCATGCTGAAGCGGAAATTCCCGTGGTTGAATTCCAGCGGGTTTGCGAGGGCCTTGTCCATGTCCTCTTGCTCGATGTAGCCTTCTTCTACCATGCGAGAAAGCACGTATTGCAGGCGTTCTGCACCCCGGGCGATAGCCCGGTCACGGCGTTCCTTGTTGCGCTGGATAAAGGGGTCGTAGTTGAAGGGGCCCTTCACGGAACCAGCGATAAAGGCGCATTCGGCCAGGGTCAGGTCCTTCAGTTCCTTGTTGAAGAAATACTGGGCCGCAATGGCCACACCCTTGCCCGTGCCCGAAACGTGGAACTGGTTCAGGTAGAACTCCAAGATTTCTTCCTTGGAAAAATGCTTTTCCATACGGAGCGCGTTAATCAGCTCCTTGCCCTTTTCCTTGACAGAACGTTCCTCGCGGCCAAAGATGTTCTTGACCGCCTGCTGGGTGAGGGTGGAACCGCCCTGCCGCATGTGCCCGCTTTTCAGGTTCGAGACCATGGCGCGGGTAAAGCCGTACAGGCTGAACCCGTCGTGGTTCCAGTAGCCCGCGTCTTCGGCGGCCACCAGGGCGTTCACGATGTTCACAGGAATGTCGCCGTAGGGCACATACACGCGGTGATTGGCATCGAAAAATGCGCCCAGAAGATTGTCACCGTCGCGGTAGAACACGCGGGTCTCGCCGGAGAGCACCTGCAGGATAGTTTTGCGGTTGAACTGGTTGTCGGGGTCCTTTTCGGGCAGAATTTTGAAAACGACAATGTAGAGGGGGATGCAGCAGATGAGGCCCACCAGGGCAAATGCCGCCATAATCTTGAGTAATTTTATTAGAAGCCGCACCATTATAGCCGCAATTTAGCTTTTTTGGCGGGCTTTTTTGGGCAATTTTGGGCATTCACCCTTGAAAAACTGCGGATTTTTATGTAAAATTGGAGTCCCCAAGATGGGAAGGTGGCCGAGCTGGCCGAAGGCGCGTCCCTGCTAAGGACGTATAGGACTTAATCCTATCGCGAGTTCGAATCTCGCCCTTCCCGCTGAAAGCCCCGGACTTGAGAAATCAGGTCCGGGGTTTTCTTTTTGGGAGCGAATGCGCTGGTTTTTTCGCGAACTTTCCTATATTTTGGGCATGAGTCTAAAGCAAATTATCGCTCCCAGCGTGTTGAACGCGAACTTTTTGGAACTTGGCAAGGGCCTGAACGCCATCAAGAACGGCGGCGCGGGCCTTGTGCACCTGGACATCATGGACGGACACTTTGTGCCCAACATCAGCTTTGGTCCGGGCATTTCGGCCTGCGTGGGCAAGGGTACCAAGCTCCCGCTGGATTGCCACCTGATGATCGAGAATCCCGAAAAGTACGTGGGCGAATTTGCGAAGGCGGGTGCAAGCGTCATCAGCGTGCACGCCGAGACCACCAACCACCTAGACCGCTTGCTGCACCAGATAAAGGAACTTGGCGTAAAGCCCTCCGTGGCCATCAACCCGGCAACTCCCCTGGAAAGCATCAAGTGGGTGCTGGACATCGTGGACATGGTACTCATCATGTCGGTGAACCCCGGCTTTGGCGGCCAGAGCCTGATTCCCTATTGCCTGGACAAGATCCGCGAACTGCGCCAGCTGAAGCCGGAACTGGATATCCAGATTGATGGCGGCGTAAAGCTGGACAACATTCTCGCCTGCAAGGAAGCGGGCGCCAACGTTTTCGTGGTAGGGAGCGCCATCTTCGGCACCGCCGACCCCGAGGCCACCTGCCGCGAGTTCGTGAAGAAAGTTGGCAGGTAATTTTCAGCTAGGGATGTCCCCTATCCCCTCCTCTCGCAGTAGCCTCTCGAACAGTGCACGATACCCCGCGATATCTTCCAGCTGCATGATGGTCGTGATCTTGTTGCCCGCATCTTTTGAGGACGCCCCGCAGTGGAAAAGTTTCTCGCTGTCGGTCCCGAAATCCAGATAGATGTACCTGTCGTGGAACAGGTTCCCCGTGGTGCGTACATCGCCAAGTTCCACATCCGGGCGGGCGGCCCTGAAGTCCGCCAGCATGCTCTCGGTCAGGCGGGTACGCCCGTGCTGTTCGCTGAAAATCTTGACAGAAACATTCTTCTCCACGCACCGCAGCAAATCGAGGGTCTTTACATCCAGGTAGTCATCTACAATCAGCACCGACCTCTTCGCCATGCCGTAAATCTGTGTGTAGGCGACATCGGCCTCCAGCCGCTGCCCGTTCAGAATCAAAAAATGCTTGAAGGTGCTCGGGTCGATGAAATTTGCCATGACTTTTTGCAGGTCCAGGTTCACCTTTCCGAGGTTTTCACGCATATCATGGACTTCACCAGAAAGTTCCCTAATACCGGCAGAATGTATCGCGATATCCCTCGTATTTTGTGCAGTCTGCAATGCGATTTGAGCAATTCCGTCATTTCCTAGCAATTGCTTGTTTTCCGCTGCAATGTAGTCCTTCATCTGCTTGAAAAGACGGATAAGGGCCTTGCTCTGTGCGGTCGCCTGCTCGCCCTTAAGAACCGTCATGAGCATGTAGATGCCTTGCTCGGTAAAGGCATAGGGCATTTTTCTTGTTCCGCCTCGGTTTGATATCAAAAATTTTGATATCAAACCGGAAAATTCCGTTTGTGTTATCTGAAACCGGAAATCATCGTCAAATTTTTCAATGTTGTTTTTCACCTGCTGATTAAAGGCTCCGGTGCTATACCCGTAAATCTCCGCCAAATCGGCATCGAGCATGACCTTTACCCCGCGGATGGTATATATTCGCGACTTGAGCAAATCCTCGTCTATCAGGGAAAATTCGGGCTTTTTCGGCGCGACGGCCCCGGCCGCACTGGCCGCAACATCTTTCTTCATCATCAACTCCTCTGGCATACAAGCGGAAAAAAAACGCCAAAGACTATACACTTGTGCACTAAATATAGATTCAAAAATCTAGTTTGTCAATAGACCCGCGAGTTTTTTTTAAGGGGAAAGCCTTCCCCTCGCTTCTGCCCCATGTCATCCCCGCGCAGGCGGGGATCTCCCTGTGGCATACGCTACCCCTTCTAGCGGGGGGACACCCCGCAACGCCCCGACTGCAAAAAAAACGGGAAATGCTTCGCAAAAAAACGGGATTTGCCTCAAAAATCTTGGGATTGGCGGGCAAAACCTTAGCATTGGGGAGAAAACCTTGGGATTGGTTGAGTTTTTACGTGCGGAATTAACTTATATTTCCAAATATGACGCCAGAAGCGAAGGCACGCGAAGAAATCGACAAGAAACTAGTCCAGTCGGGCTGGGTTATTCAAGATGTCAAGGAGGTTAACCTCATGGCATCTCTTGGCGTTGCCGTGCGTGAGTTCCCGACCGATTCCGGGCCTGTGGATTACGCCCTGTTTGTAGATGGGATTCCCGTTGGTGTCGTAGAGGCCAAGCGCGAAGAAGCGGGCGAAATTTTGACTTCTGTGGAATCGCAATCTGCACGCTACGCCAACAGCACTTTTAAGTGGATCAAGAACGAATACAAGATTCGTTTTGCATACGAAGCGACGAACAAGTTGACCCGCTTTACCGATTATTGCGATGAAAAATATCGCTCCCGTCGCGTTTACAGTTTCCATCGCCCCGAGACTCTGCAACTGTTGTTGAAGCAGCCCGACACGATTCGCAACAACTTAAAGAAATTGCCTGCCTTGAATACGGAAGGTTTCAGAAAATGTCAGGTAACGGCAATCAACAATTTGGACAAGTCCTTTGCCGAGAATAGGCCCAAGGCTCTCGTGCAAATGGCGACGGGTGCGGGTAAGACGTTCACTGCGATTACGGCGTCGTATCGGCTTTTGAAATTCGGCAAGATGAAGCGCATCTTGTTCCTGGTTGATACGAAAGGTCTTGGCGAGCAGGCGGAACGCGAATTTTTGGCGTACCGTCCGTCAGATGACAACAGGTCTTTCTCCGAGTTGTACGAAGTCCGTCGCCTAAAGAAATCCTCTATACCAAAGAGTGCGCAAATTTGCATTTGCACGATTCAGCGTATGTTCTCCATTTTGAAAGGTGAAGAACTTGATGAATCTGCCGAAGAAGTTCATTTTGACGAATTTGCGGCTGCGGACAAAAATCCCCCGAAGGAAGTCGTTTACAACAAGGAATATCCGCCGGAATTTTTCGATTGCATCATCGTTGATGAATGTCACCGCTCCATTTACAATGTCTGGAAACAGGTGCTCGAATACTTTGATTCGTTCATTATCGGCTTGACGGCGACGCCCGACAAAAGGACGTTTGCATTCTTTGATGAAAACATCGTGAGCGAATATACTCGCGAACAGGCGATTATCGACAACGTCAATGTGGGCGAAGATGTCTTCGTGATTGAAACCAAGGTCGGCAAGAACGGCGGACATATCCTGAAACAACAGGTGGAATGCCGTGACAGGATGTCTCGCGAAAAGCGGTGGAAACAGCTCGACGAAGAGGTGGATTATCAGCCGTCCCAATTGGATAGGGATATTGTCAACTTCAGTCAAATTCGGACGGTAATCAAGGCGTTCAAGGAAAGTCTCTCGACGGTTTTATTCCCGTGCCGCAAGGAAGTCCCCAAAACCTTGATTTTTGCAAAGACCGACAGTCATGCCGATGATATTGTCCAGATTGTCCGTGAAGAGTTTGGCGAAGGCAATGAGTTCTGCCAGAAAATCACTTGCCAGGCTGACAAGGCGGAATCCATACTGTCATCTTTCCGCAACAGTTACTATCCAAGAATTGCCGTGACGGTGGATATGATTGCGACGGGAACGGATGTCAAGCCCATTGAATGCCTCATCTTTATGCGCGATGTCCGTAGTCGAAATTACTTTGAGCAGATGAAGGGCCGCGGGACGCGAACTTTGAGCAAGGGCGACTTGCAGAAGGTGACTCCGTCTGCTACGGAGAACAAGGACCATTTCGTGATTGTAGATGCAGTGGGCGTGACAAAATCCAAGAAGACGGATACTCGTCCGCTAGAAAGAAAGCCGACCGTAAGCCTGAAAGAACTGATGATGAATGTGGCGATGGGCGCGAAGGATGCCGATACCTTGACATCCCTTGCAAACAGGCTCGTGCGTTTGAACTCCCAAATGACCGAAGATGAACGGACTGGATTCAAGAAGTATGTTTTAAAATCGGCAGGGAGTCTTGCCGAAAATCTCTTGAATGCGTTTGACGAAGATTACCTGCAAGGGAAAGACCAGCAAGAAGTCGTCCGCGAGGCGGTGAAACCATTCTACGACCCCAATGTCCGCCAATATATCGAAAATATCCGTCGTGTTCACGAGCAGGTCATTGACAATGTGAATCTCGATAGTGTGGAATTTGCAGGCTTTGATACGGACCAGGAAAAAGCCGCCGATATGGTGATTGCGAATTTCCGCGAGTTTATCAACGAGAATAAGGACGAAATCATCGCCCTGCGAATCATTTATGACCACGCTTATGCTGATCGCCCGATGGTCATTGAAAAACTCAACATGCTCTATGACAAGCTTACAGCAAAGCATGTGACTGCAGTGCGCCTGTGGAACTGCTACGCCATCAAGAATCCTGAAAAGGTGAAGAAAGGCGTAAAGGCGAAAATTGTGGATTTGATTTCCATTATCCGCTATGAACTGGGTTACTCCGAAAACTTGTCGCCGTTTGCAGACCGCGTAGATTATAACTTTATGCAATGGACTCTGAAATGTAACGCCGGCGATGTCCATTTTACCGAAGAGCAAATGAAATGGCTTCGTTTAATCAAGGAACACATCAAAACGTCGTTGAACGTTGAGCCCCGCGATTTGGATTATAGCCCGTTTGACGGAATGGGTGGCTTGGGCAGATTCTTTGAACTGTTCGGCGACGATTACGAAACCGTATTGCACCAAATGAGCATTGAATTGGTGGCTTAGGGGATAGGGTGCTTTATTACAGATACAGACCTTTTAGCGAATTATCCCTAAAAGAATTAATGTACGATGAGTTGTTCTTTGCCTCAGCAGAAGAGTGCAACGATCCTCACGAATGTTGGGATTTTTTAGCGTTTCCTGCTGATTATGATAAATGGCGTCGTTTATTGGAATTGGCGTGGAAAAATGTTGATGAAAAGGTAAAAGCGCCTCTTTATGATGTTGTATGCAGTTATTTAGTTGAAAAATCGCCTATTACTGTATGCGAAATTTTATCAGGGGATTTTTTTCTTCCTTTGTTGGAAAGGGATAACTTTAAAAGACCATTTAGTTATAGACTTTTGATTGGTTTGGTTGATTTCCTAAATATATATTTAGGAGGAAAAAGATATTTTGTTTCTTTTTCAAAGGCTCCTGACAGTTATTTAATGTGGTCGCATTATGCAAATAAGCATAATGGTTTTTGCCTAATATTCAAATCAATAGATGATAGTTTGTATCAGGCAAAGGACGGGATGAGAACATCAATTGAAATAAAGGATGCTAATAGTAATAAAGTCCATATAACAGAAAACATTGGACCAAAATTTAAATTTCGTGATATTATTTATGGAGAAAGTACTTCCTCCATTGACCCATTTTGCTATTTTCCTGAATATGTAAATAAATGCTGCATAGAGAATGATGAGGAACGAATAGATTTTTTCAATAAATTGGAAAGACATCATTTGGAAAAAGGGGCGTGCTGGGAATACGAACAAGAAAGCCGCTTACTTCTCCCTTCTCCAAATTCGTGTTCTTGGCTTACGGGATGTCAGTATGAATATACAAAACATCAGCGCTTATTTCATTACGATTCATCTCAATTAGTGGGAGTTATATTTGGATCAAAATTGCAAAAGAACGATAAGAAAAGAATCAAAGAAATTATTGACGAAAAAATAGCCCTTCGGTTGGATTTTGGCTCTTACAATAAGCGATTCTTCAATTTTGCATATTTTCAATCTAAATTATCAACTAAAGAGCGAAAATTAGAATTAGAGCCAATAGAAATAAATTCTTTGTCTAGATGCGTGAAAAAAGGAGATGGTTTATTTAGCCAAGAATACGAACGGTGGCAGAGCGGTTGGGGAATAGAATTTGATGGTCCAGGTTCGGCGAAAAGAATAACTGTTGAATAGGCTTTTGTTTTATGAATAATGGTTGGAAAGAATATTGCTTAGAAGATTTGCTGTCCTATGAGCAGCCAACTCCGTATATAGTTGAATCTACGGAGTATAGTGATGCGTTTGAAACGCCAGTTTTAACTGCTGGCGCATCCTTTATTCTTGGGTATACAGATGAAGCGGAAGGAATTTATGATCAAATCCCTGTAATCATTTTTGATGATTTTACCACAGCTTCAAAATATGTCAATTTCCCATTCAAGGTAAAATCTTCTGCGATGAAAATTTTGACAGCCAATAAAGAATTGGTTTTGCCGAAATTTATCTATTATCGCATGCAAACGATAAAGTTTGAACATAGCACACATAAGCGGTATTGGATTCAGCAATACTCTAAAATAAAGGTTGCAGTTCCTTCTTTGTCGGAACAAAAACGAATTGTAGATAAGATTGAAGAACTATTTTCTGAATTGGACAGTGCCGTTGAAATCCTTAAAAAGACCAAAGAACAACTCGCCGTCTATCGCCAATCTGTTTTAGAAAGTGCATTTGAAGGGAAGTACACAATTGACTGGAGAAAACAAAATAAATATTCAGTCAGTGAATTCAAAAAAGAGTTGCATAAAAAAAGATGTGATGCAGGAAACACCTCTGAATATCAACTTATGGAAGAAATAACTCTACCTTTAATTCCAAAAGGATGGGATTGGGTATTCGTTGGCGATATTGTAACATCTCCAGAATATGGGACATCAAAAAAATCGCTGAAAAATGGTAAAGTTCCCGTTCTTAGAATGGGAAATATGAAAAACGGATCTATTGATTGGGGTGATTTGGTTTATTCCAATGATAAAGAGGACAACAAGAAGTATTGTCTTCATGATCAAGATGTCTTGTTTAATAGAACTAACAGCCCTGAACATGTTGGCAAAACATCTATATTTAAGGGCGAGCAAGAAGCAATTTTTGCAGGTTATATTATTAGAATAAATCAGTTGCCAGAAATAAATGCTCAATATCTGACTTATTACATGAATAGTCATACGGCAAAGAAATATTCTAACAAAGTTAAGACTGATGGCGTTAATCAATCTAATATAAATGGAAAAAAATTATTGTCCTATCCATTCCCTTTGTGCACGCGGGAGGAACAAGATAAAATTGTTGATGAAATTGAGATTAGGCTATCAAAATGTGATAGTATTGAAAAAACTGTAAACGAAGCTTTAATCCAAGCCGATGCAATGCGTCAAAGCGTTCTCAAAAAAGCCTTTGAAGGAGGTCTTTAATGAAAAAAACAAAAAAAATTTTGCTTAAAAATTCTTATTTATTCAAATCCTCTGATTTTATTGAATTAGACTCACTATTGAGTGAAACATTCAATAAATTTACTTATGAAGCAAAACTTATTGATAAATCTACGGTGACATTTGACTCGGTAAATGAATTGATTGAGTGTGATAATTTCAAGAATAATTTAATTATTGAAATCGAAATCCGAGCTGCTAAAGGCGAGTATGTATATTCGTCTGTTCCTAATTGCAAAATTAAATTTTTTAGAAAAAAGGGTTATTGGGACGAATCTATAGAGTGTGAGAATACGTATTCCTCGGAACAAGATAATTTAATATTAGAAGCATCTATTAAACGTTTTTTGGACAAACGAGTTATTAGTAAAAAAAGAGCCGTAGTTCAGCCGTTAATACACTTAATATGTTCGTATTTTATATGCATATTTACAATGTCCTATTTTAGTGATGTAGAAAAAAAAGATGGTGTTTTTTCTCTTATATTAATATTGTTATTTCTATTCAATTGGTTGATAGCATACCTTTTTAAGCGTCTTTTTTTAGGATGTATTTTTTCATGGGGAGAAGAAGAGAAGCACTTTTCGCGCCGTCAGCATTTGAATGAAATGATTTTTTGGGGCGTTATTATAGCGTTTATTATTAACATAGCTTCTGGGAAAATTTCTACATGGTTATAGAGGCGTAATATTGTATGTCCGAACAGTCTTCTTCTATCGTTTCCAAAGTCTGGAGTTTGTGTGGCCCGTTGCGTGATGACGGTGTTTCGTATGGCGACTATCTGGAACAACTCACGTATTTGATTTTCCTGAAAATGTCAGATGAATATTCCAAGCCGCCTTACAAGCGCGATACGGGTATTCCCAAGGGCTACGGCTGGTCCGATATGGTCTTGCTGAAAGGCTCCGAACTCGAAAACCAGTATAAACTCACGCTCGAAAAGTTGGGCGAACAGGGCGGTATTCTGGGCAAGATTTTCAAGGGTGCTACGAACAAAATTAGCAAGGCTGCAATTCTTGCCCGTGTTGTGTCCATGATCGATAGCGAAAAATGGGTTTCGATGTCTTCGGATGTGAAGGGCGAAATTTATGAAGGCCTGCTCCAGAAAAACGCAGAAGACGTCAAGAGCGGTGCGGGCCAGTATTTCACGCCACGTCCGTTGATTCGAGCCATGGTCAAGTGCCTGCGCCCCGAACCCATGAAAACCATTGCCGACCCCTGTTGCGGTTCCGGCGGATTCTTCCTTGCTGCACAGGAATTCATCGCCGACCCGAATAATTACACGCTTGACCGCAAGCAGAAGGAATTCCTCAAGAACAAGACTTTCCACGGCAACGAACTGGTGACGAACACTTTCAAACTTTGCCTGATGAACCTGTATCTGCACAACATCGGCGACATCTACGGTGAACTGCCTGTAACCCAGGGCGACGCCTTGCTCACCGACCCTGGAATCCGCGTCGATTATGTGCTCACTAACCCGCCCTTTGGAAAGAAGTCTTCCATCACGTTCACCAACGAAGAAGGCGAAAACGAAGACGAAGATTTGGTCTATAACCGCGAAGATTTCTGGGCGACAAGTTCCAACAAACAGTTGAATTTCATTCAGCACATCAATACCATTCTGAATGCAACGGGCAAGGCCGCCGTCGTGCTGCCCGACAACGTTCTCTTTGAAGGCGGCGTCGGCGAAACCATCCGCCAAAAATTGCTCTGGACAACAGACCTGCATACGATTCTTCGCTTGCCCACGGGCATCTTCTACAAGCCGGGTGTCAAGGCGAACGTGCTTTTCTTCGACAAGAAACCCGCCAGCAAAGAAATGCAGACCAAGGAAATCTGGATTTACGATTTCCGCACCAATATTCATTTCACGCTAAAGCAGAACCCGCTTGCTGACAAGGATTTGCAGGACTTTATCAAGTGTTACAATCCTGAAAACCGCTTTGAACGCAAGGAAACCTACAACGAAAAGAAAAATCCCGAAGGACGCTTCCGCAAGTTCAAAGTCGAAGAAATCCTGAAGCGCGACAAGACAAGCCTCGACATCTTCTGGATCAAGGATAAGTCCCTTGCCGACCTCGATAACCTCCCTTCTCCCGACGAACTTGCTGACGACATCATCGAAAACCTCCAAAGCGCATTGCAGAGCTTCCAGGAACTGAAAGGGAAATTGGGGTAAGAAATAAAGGAGTACCTATGAAAGCAGAATCTAAATCTTTCTCTTTTTTGGGCGAAATTCAAACATTTGAAATTCCTTTTTTTCAGCGTGCTTATGTTTGGAAAAAGGATAACTGGGCTGAACTCCTAGAAGATTTAAAGAATGTGAATCGCAGGCACTTTCTGGGTTCGATAATTCTCAAAAAAATTAACGACCCAAGCGCTAGTGTTTTTGGAGCGACAACGCGTGTAAGTGTCATTGATGGCCAACAACGCCTGACAACACTAAGCATTTTGATTAAGGCTATTTTTGATTGCTTCGATGAGGCTACAAAAGCAAATACATTGGATGCAATGAAAAGTACCCTTTTCTATAAAAAGAAAAAGACAGAATCCGCTTATCATATAAAAGTTAAACATTCAAAAATTGATCGCCCCGATTTTGAGAAAGTTATCGGGTCTGTATCTGCAACAGGCATTTCCTCTATTGATTATTCTGAAGTGAAAAACTTGGATGTCGCAGATGATAATTCTAATCACAGGATTCTGTGCTGTTATAAGTTTTTTTATGATGAACTTAAAGACTGTTCTCAAAATACTTTGAGTGACATTTTCAATGGATTGCTGGATGAAGAAAACAAGATGATTGTCGTTATCGCATTAGATGATGATGATCACGAACAGCAGATATTTGATACAATCAATAGTGCTGGAGTTCGTTTAACATCGACAGACATTGTTAAAAATGCATTGTTCCAAAAATTAATGGAATACGACAAGGACGAAGAAAGCGTTTATGAGTTTTATACGAACACCTGGGATAAGGTCTTTAGTGTAGATGATGATGCTCAATCCTATTGGAGTAAGAAAAAAACGGTCGGCCGTATTCAACGTGATAACAGTGAAATGTTACTCCAGGCCGTTGCTATTATAGAAGAAATATTTGACCCTAGCGAGCATACTTTAACAGATATTCCGGATTTATATAAGAAGTATATTAGCACGAGGAATGAAGTCGAAGTTAAAGGTTTTATCAATAAAATTATTGACTATGCCAAGATTTATCGAAACCATGTTCCTGAAATGAGTAAGACAACTCATTATTCCTACAATGAGGATGTAAAGCGGCTTTTCCATATACTTGATGTACTTGGCTTGACAACATTCACTCCGTATATATTGTTCTTGTTGAAAAAGTATGAAAAAGATCAGGATACATTGCTGGCTAGGTTAAAAGACCTTGAAAATTTTGTTATTCGCCGAATGATTCATCACGAAAGTACTCAAGGATATAATAAGAATTGCCTGGACTTCATAAAAAATGAAGAAAAAGCCGGCGAAATGGCAGCATTGATTACGAATGACGAGATTCTAGAAGGACTTTCTAAAATCAATAACAGAGAAGCGACTTTGTTGCTTTTCTGGGTGGAATTGAATCGCCGTAGTCAATCTCCTATGTATGATGTGAAAGAATTGTTATACGAATACACTCTTGAACATATTATGCCTCAAAAATGGGAAGAGCATTGGAGCAATTTGCCCTATGTAAATATTAATGGTTCCTTAATTGCGAATGCTGATGAAGGTAAGCGGAAACGTTACTTTATGGTGTATTCCTTGGGAAATATGACCTTGCTGAATGGAAAATTGAATGCCGCTATTCGCAATAATGAATTCAAAGTGAAAATGGAGGGTACTCCAAAGCGTAAGGGAGTAAAAAATTTCGCTTCGCTAAACATCACTAAAGAGGATATTATTCAGAATATCTACGAGAAGGGTATTGATTGGAACGAAAGACGAATTTATGAACGCCAAGTTCACTTGACGAAAGAAATTCTTGATATGTGGAGCATTGGTAACAATGATATCACTATTCCAGATTCTATAAATGTTGCTCCGAATACTCCGAAAGACCCGTTTAAACGTGCAGTACCGAAGAAAATGTCTTCGGGCATACGAGTTGTTAAAGATGATGACACGATAATTGTAGGTGAAACCGCAGCTGAAGTTCTTGTGGAAACTATGAAAGCACTTATTGGAATTTATGGATTGGATAAGGTTTGCAAAAATCCTAGCGTCCCTTCGCTTACCAAAAAAGGCCCATTTCCTCAGTCTTCGAAACCTATTGGCAATGGATATTATGTTAATACATGTAATAATACAAATGACAAAATTAAGGCGTTGAAGAAGTATTTTGAACACCTTGGCTTAAATTGGAAGATAGAGAAGGTGGAGAAGGGGTGACTCTAACTTAATATGCTAATTTTATGAGAAAGCCAGCCCCTCTAGAGGCTGGCTTTCTTATTAAAAAGGAATGTTGATGAAAAAAATGTATATAAACTATTTGATTGTTAGAAAAAATATGTTATATTCAAAAAAAAATACCCCAAAAAGGAGTAATAAAATGTGTTTATCAAAAATAATTGGATTTTTTAAAAAGAAACGCCCTCTTCCCCATAGGAGCCTTCACGATATCAAGAATGCTTGCAGAATTTTATTTATTGATGATCATAAATTTGGTCTTGTTGATCGATTGAAAACGCAGGAGGGGTGGAAAAATACTACTTGGATTAAAGATTTGGATAGTATTTCGCAAACAGAGCTATTGGATGCTCATATTGTACTTGTTGATGTACAAGGGGTTGGGAAAAAAATGAAATTTGAGGATGAGGGGCTTGGGCTGATTGTGGCTATAAAAGAAAATTATCCGTTAAAGAAGGTTATTATGTATAGCGCGGAGAACCAAGGACAGATTGATTCGTTCCACAAAGCAAGTAATGTGGTGGATTATCGATTAAGGAAGAATTCAACTCAATATGAGTTTAATGTTGCAATAGAAACATTGGCTAATGAAGCGTTCAGTCTAGAAAATTGTATTGCAAGGTTAAAACAAACGTTATATAATGAGTATTCTCTAAAACTGACCGATAAGCAAATAGAAGAAAAATTGATGAAGGTGGATGCAGAGCATTTGGATGAACGCTCAATTGCTTCTGTGTTTAATCTTCAGAACGCTGCTGCGGTAGCACAAATAATTCAGTTATTCTATACTCTAGGAATGCCAAAATGAATATATCGTATTGTTTTTTGACAGAAACGAGTGAAGTTATTTTCACGAATATGACCATAGAAAAAACTGATGATGTGAAAAGAATGGAATGTAAATATGAATCATCTTCGATGGGACGTAAACGATGGCTAAAAGAGAAAAAGAAATGCAATGGCGGTTTTGTTTACTTAGAAATAGATGACTCGACTGTAACAAAAAAATTGTTTTCAAGACATATGTTATTTGTTGAAGCGTTTTCTAAGGAGATGTTTGAGAATCGAAATCAACTACAAAAAAATATTGAAGCGAAAGTACGACGATTAAAGCATAATATTGCGAATCATTGCGCAAAAATGCAAGACGAACTTGAGGAAATAATTCCATCGGATTTCACAGAAAAAAAGGACAATTGGATAGAGTCTGTAAAAAAAATTCGTGAAACAATAGCCTCTAACAATGAAGCCTCTGCAAGAACATTATTAAGAGTTTTGAAGTATGTGAAAATGTTGAATGCGGAACTTGATGTTTATGATGTTGTTAATTCGGAAAACACCGAATTGAATTTTTTAAATCATAATATTCGAAAAGTTGTTGATTTATCAATACAGCCTTTTTTTCTTGATTTTTTGGAAAAAAGAATTCGTCCTGATATCGGAAAGGCTGCAAGTTTTGTTCATATTGACTTTCCTACTGTGTCCGTCGTCCTTTCTCATATATGGGATAATGCTGTAAAGTATTGCTATCCAAGAGATCCATTTAGCATTGTTTTTAAAGAAAATGAAACGGATGTACTTGTGGTGATATCAATGACAAGTTTGTTAGTTGAAAAAGATGAAATTGAAAAATTATATATTGAAAAATATTCGGGAAAGTGGTCAAAGGAATATGGTTTAAATGGCGATGGAATTGGTATGTTTTATGTAAAAAAATTAATGGAGCTGAATAAGGGCTCAATACGTTTTATTCCTGGAAATGAAAAGTTTAAATTTGACAATAAACCCTATGCAGAGAACGTAATAGAACTCCAATTTCCTAAAGTAAGGCATGGCCCGGTTTCAATTTGATAACTTTTAACGTGTTTTATTGAACTAGTTATCGCTATCATTAAGAACCATTTTGCCAACGCCGGCAAAATGGCCTTTTATTTCTTCCTCATCCCGCCAGCGATAACCACCAGCAACGCGCCTGCGGCTATGCCACCGACTTTCTTGAGGTCGCTCCAGAATTGCCGCCGCTTTGCCTTGCACTGCTCACAAAGCTTCTCGGTGTCTTCGGGCTTGTCGCAGCCGCACTTTTTGCATTTGTTCCAGAGTTTTTGAGTCATTGCATGTCTCCTTGACAGCTAGATTCTAATATACACTTTTTGCGTTAGGAATAGTTCCCTTTGTAAAATTTTCTTGCCTCTCTTGCCAAATTTGGGGATAATAGGTACATTAATGCCCGACGTGTTTTTCCGTCTAATGGGAAAATGCGTCTTTTTTTATTTCGGATTTTCGGAATAAAGGGGACGCCTCTAACATCAACCGGCCGCCAAAGCGGTCAAATGGAGGCAAAATGGCAAAGAAGTCCATCAATATCTTGGACAAGGATTACACCCGCTGGGTAAAGGAACTCTCTACCTGTTACCGCAAGAGCCAAATTAAGGCGGCGGTAAAGGTAAATAGCGAAATGTTGCGCTACTACTGGGAATTGGGACGCGATATTGTAACCAAGCAGGCCGAAAGCAAATGGGGCTGCGGCTTCATGAAGAACTTTTATCTTATGTATCGCCCCTATTTGGAAAATGCTCCCAAGATCGGGGAACAAAAGGAGGATTTTCCAATTACTCCACAAGTTGTGGAGCAAATTGCTCATGACTTCTTTTCTATTCCATGGGGACATCACCGTTTTTTAATCGATCGATTTCAAAATTATCCACAAAAGGCCCTGTTTTTTGCTCGCCAGACGGTAGAAAATGGCTGGAGCCGCTCTACGCTCTTGAATGCGCTCTCTACCGACCTTTACGAGCGCCAGGGAAAGGCGTTGACGAATTTCGAGAGGACTCTCCCTGCAGCGACAAGCGACCTGGCTCAGGAACTGACAAAGGATCCTTACAATTTCGCGTTTACGGGTATTTCGGGCCGCTATAACGAGAAATTGTTGAAAGATGGCCTGCTGAACAATATTACCCGTTTTTTGGTAGAACTGGGCACGGGCTTTGCGTATGTCGGCAGGGAATATGGCATCATGGTCGGCGAAAGAGAAAGGTTTATGGACTTGCTTTTCTACAACCTGAACCTTTCCTGTTATGTCGTTGTCGAGGTGAAAATCGGGCGGTTCGAGTTTGCCGATATCGGGCAGTTGGGCGGCTACATGGTGGCATGCAACCATATCCTTAAAAAGGAAGGGCGTGACAACCCGACAATCGGTCTGCTGATTTGCAAGGAAAAGGACAAGGTGCAGGCACAGTACGCTCTGGAATCCAGTACGCAACCTATCAGTATATCTGAATACGAACTGGAGAAGTTCTACCCCGAAAAAGTAGAGGGAACAATGCCTACCATCGAGGAACTTGAACAGAGACTTTCTTCTTGGTGAAAGAATGTACTAAAATGAAGAGGTTTACAATAGGGCTACAATAAAGGCTACAAAAGTTCAGAAACGTATTTCTCCTGGCAAAATCGGTTATCAGAAAATCCTATAACAGCCGCCCGATGCAAAAAGTTGTATCTTTTCGGTGTAGAAGGTAACATCATGAAAAGACATTTCGCTTTTTTGCTTTGCGCCCTGCTCCTTGTGGCAGGCGGTGCGACCCGCGCAAACGCGGCCCCAAAGGCGGCCCCGGCCGAAGACATCAAGATTGTCAAGGTGAACGACGCTAACTTCGAGAGTGAGGTTCTGCATTCCAAGAAGCCGGTCATTCTGGATATCACTTCTACGAGCTGCCCGCCGTGCCTCATCATGATCCCGACGCTCATTGGCATCGCGAAGAACTATCCCGACATCAAGATTGCGACGGTGGGTATCGACGAACCGGGCATCGACAAGATTAAGGCTACGCTCCCGATTCGAGCGTTCCCGACGTTCTTCATGGTGCGCGACGGCAAGATTATAAACCAGCTGGTGGGCGCTGTCAAGGAAGAGGAACTGCTCTCTGCTCTGCAGTACACGCCTTCCAAGAAGCCCGCTGCCAAGCAGAAGAAGGTCAAGAACGCGAAACGCAACATGGTGTGCAAAACTCCGGGGCAGTTCAACGGACTCAAGAACCTGGTGACCATTTCGTTCGTGTTCGGCGACTACGAAATTGAGAATGTGGATATTGTGACGGACGTCTTTGTTCCGCCCGAACTGAGCGACAAGCGCGAGCAGCTGATGGATCACGTGCGGGCCAGCGGGAAGGGCGAGGTGGAGCCTACCATGACGGGCTTCCGCATCCATATCGACAACAACTGCCGTTTTATGAAGGCGATGGACATGAAGCGCACGTCCACCTACGGCGAAATGCGCGCGGGCCTCGAACTGCAGGGCTTTACCTGCCAGTAAAAACACACAATACACAAAAAAGGCCACACTTTCGTGCGAGCCTTTTTGTAATTCAGAATTCAAAATTCAGATTTCGGAATTGATTTAGAAACTAATTCCGAAATCATAAATCCGAATTCCGAACTACTAATTGCACTAACAGTGCATTAATCCCTGAACTTCACCTGCTTGGAGCCGGCCACCACTTCGCCGACCTGTACCCACTTCTCGCCCTTGGCTTCCAGGTGGGCGGTAACTTCGGCCTTGTCCTTGGGGTCGATGAAGATGAGCATGCCCATACCCATGTTGAAGGTATTGTACATCTCGTCTTTTTCCACGGAGCCGGCCTGCTGAATGAGTTTGAAAATCATCGGCGGGTCCCAAGTAGTGCGGTCGATAATCACGTCCACGTTGTCCGGGAGGATACGGGGAATATTGCCCTGGTAGCCCGAACCGGTAATGTGGGCGAGGCCCTGGATAATCTTCTTGTTGCAAAGGTCGATGAGGCTCGGGTAGTAGCTCCTGTGCGGCATGGCGAGAGCTTCGCCGATGGTCTTGTCCATTCCGTCGACGAGAGTGTCCACCTTGTAGCCGGCCACGTCGAACAGCACCTTGCGGGCCAGGGAATAGCCGTTTGTATGTAATCCGGTAGAAGGCAGACCGAGAATAATGGTACCCGGCTTGATCTTCTTGCCGTCGATAATGTTTTCACGTTCCACCACACCCACGATGGTACCGGAGATGTCGTAGTCGCCCGGACCGTAGAAGCCCGGCATTTCTGCAGTTTCACCGCCAATCAAAACAAGGTCGTTTTCGCGGCAGGCCTTGGCCATGCCGGCCACCAGCTTGTCCATCACGCCCGGTTCCAGACGGCCCGTAGCCACATAGTCCAAGAAGAACAGCGGACGCGCACCCTGCACAAGGATATCGTCGCAGCAGTGGTTCACGATGTCCTGACCCGGCAGTTCGTGAGTGCCCATCTCGATGTCGACCTTGAGCTTGGTGCCCACGCCGTCCACGGAACTCACGAGGACGGGGTCCTTCATGCCCAGGTGGTTCAGCGTAAACAGGCCGCCGAAGTTGCCCACGTCGCCCAAAACGCCTTGGTTGAATGTAGTACGTACGGATTTCTTCACACCGACCATGGCTTCGTCAGCTCTGGCCAGGGAAACTCCTGCGTCTGCGTAATTCATCTTTTTTCCTTTGCCCTAGAGTCGGGCACTGTGTTCGCCCGTTTTACTGGGCACTTTGTTTTTCATCAATATTTCTGAGAGCATCCAGGATGAGGCTCGTGGTGTCGGACATCTGGTTGATGTTCACGGTGTCCGGCATCAGGTGGGTATCCAGCTTGAACAGCGTGTCGTCACCCCAGGAGAGCAGCTTTTCCAAGGCATCCGGCCCCGCCAGTTTGCCGCACTTGGCGCAGCAGATACGGCCGTCCTGGAAGGCGATAAATCCCTTTCCTTCGCCGCTTTCGAAAATAACGGTTCCTGTAATGCGGCTCTTTTCCATGGTCTGCGCAAAATCGATAAAGGGCAGCACCCTTCCCGAAGCCAGCAGGGAAAGCCTCTCGAATTCGTCGATGGCCTTGTTCTTGGCGCGAAGACGCCCGGCAACCACCTTGTACAGGTACACCATGATGCTCGGGTTCTTTTCCAGGAACGCCACGAACTCGTCGCGGGGAATAATCAGCACGGTGCAGCCGTCTTCGGCGGCAATCACCGTATTGCTGGTGGGCTCGTTACAAATGATGGACATTTCGCCGAAGCATCCGCCGCTTTCAATGTAGGCCAGCACGCTATAGTGGCCGTCGGGCAGAATCTGTCCACAAATTTGGGCGCGGCCGCTCTGCAGCACGCAAAAAGCCATTCCTTCGGAATCGCCGTTGATAATAATCTCGCCGGCATCATATTCGCGAATCTGCGCGTTCAGTAACAAAAAGTCGGCGCAGTCCCTGGGGACCTGCTGCAAGAACGGCGTTCCCGATTCGTAGGACGTCGCAATCCAGTCGCCAATACCCGTATGCTGTTTCATAGTGAGTTAAAGTTAAAAATATTTCTGTACCAGCGGGGTTTGGCACCGTCGGGAGCGGCGTATTTCACGCTGTCCGCCTTTTCGGCGTCCTTAAAGGCTCCTATCGCCCAGACGAAATCATTCAGCACCTTTTCGGGCTGTGCCACCGCGCTTTCGTAGAAGTCGTTTCCGCCGCCCGGCCCCTTGCGGCCGTCGTTCTGGAATACCCGTTTTTCCCTAAAGGCCTTGATGCGGGCGACGCGCGGCTCCGCCCCAAGGATTTCCTCTGCGGTGCTGAACATGCCGGGGTTTATCCAGATGTCGGCGGAATCGGCCAACGCGATGACCTGCTCCAGCGGAAGCCTGAGTTCCCGTTCCTCGGTGCCTGCCCACAGGTAGCAACCGCCTGCATCTTGGATCAGCTGGGCGGTGTAGCTCTGTCCGCCTGGAGCATACCACACGCCGCCGTAGCTCATGCCTACAAGCACGCGAGGACATTGTTTAGACGAGAGACGAGAGACGAGAGACGAGAGGGTGTCATTGCGAGCCGAAGGCGAAGCAATCTCTAGTCCAGATTTGTTGAAGGAAGCAAGGTAGTCGTCTTTACTTTGTTCGTAAACAACGTTGGCGAGGGAGTCCACACCGAACAGCATTCCGAACAACTTAATCCATTCGGCCTTGGCCAGGGGATGTTCCTCTTGCCATTCCGAAGTCAGCATCAGCGGGAGCCCCAGGGCCTCTATCCGCTGGTAATCGTCGTAGGCTCCGCCGGTAGCGAAGTTCATCACCAGGTCGGGTTTCAGGGCCAGGAGCTTTTCCAGAGAAAGGGTGGGCCCGCTTCCCACTTCGGCTACTTCGCCCTTCTGGACCCGTTCGTACAGCGCGCTGTCGGCGATGTACTTTCCTTCGCCCACGGCGACGATGGCGTTCTCTAGTCCGAGTCGCGCCATGAAGCCCACCTGTGCCGACGACAGCGCCACCGCACGGGCCAGCGGGACCTGCAGGACGGTGGCGCCCTCCAGCCCCTTGGGAAGGGTGCCGCGGTCGCCGCCCTTCGGCATCAAGACGAACCGCTTTACCAGGGTGTCGTTCCCTACGATGGAGCGGATTTCGGCTACCTTTTCCCCGCAGGAATTGCCGATTTTGAGGTTTTTGCTGTATTGTAGAGGCGGGAGCGGGGCGCAGTTCCCTGCCGTTTTTTCGGGGGCTTTTTCTGGGGAGCAGCCTAGCAGGAGCATGAAGGTGGCCGCCAAAAGGGCCGTCCTCGCCCCCAGGACCGGCCCGAAAAATGTGCGTAAAGTGTTGATTTTTAACATTTTATGAATTTTTATAGACCGCAGGGGCCAAACATAATGTATTTTATATACCTAGAAATTCCTTTTGGGAGTCTTTTATGAAGACAAAAATAACCTCTTTTCTTTTGCCTGCCTTGCTGTGCGTCATGACTTTTGCGACGGGCGCCCTTGCGGATACCGAGGCCGGTTTTTACGAAAAGGACCATATACGTGGATTTATCTCTATCGGCGCCGACTACCGCGGCATGTTCTCGGAGTACCAGAAGTACGTGAACAAGACGGCCTTCTTGAACGGTTACCACAAGGACCCGACGGGCGATAGCACCAAGTATGCCGGTGAACTGAAGTACGAAACCTTCGATGACTACTATTTCGGCATGCATGTGAACATCGGTGCCCAGTACAAGCAGTTCCTCACCTGGTTCGACATCAACTTCATGCCTACCCAGACATCGGAACGCCCCAGTTCTTCTTATAGCGCCACCTCCGAAGACGGCTCTACCTCTATGAAGTTCCCGCTCTACGACGTGCGCTGGTTTGCCTACGGTGCAGACTGGATGTTCGGCTGGAAGCTCTTTGGCGAACATACTTTCATCAACTTGATTCCTGCCGTTGGTTTCGGTTTCAACCTCATCAATTTCCACCTGGCTTCCAATTTTGAAGTCTATGACGCGAACGACAAGTCCTCTGTTTCTATGAGGGACCGTTACTACAGCACTTTTGCCTCTACCTTCAATTCCGAACTGGAATTGCGTCTGGAATTTGGTCCCATCGCTGTGGGTGCCTACGGCGGTTACCGTTGCGTCCGTTACAACGAACTTGAAATCGAAGGCAAGAAGATCGATACCGCCTATGGCGACTACGACACCGACAATATCGGCGATACCTGGTTCGTGGGTGTGCGCCTCACCTGGATCTTCCGCAGCGAATGGCAGAAGAAACAAGACTCCAAGCTTTAATCTTTGTCCCGGCAACCATAACTTCAGCATGACATCCCTGCGCAGGCGGGGATCTTTCTTTTACGACACCCGATTCATCGGCCGCTTGAACAGCTGGTCCAGGGCGTAAATGCGGGTCTCTTTTTTGCTGGGCACATGCGTGTTGATTTTGAATAAACTAACATCCGAATAGAGCGAGGGCGGGTTGTTGTTGGCCACATGCTCCATGGCGATGTAGTAGGCCGAATTATCCCGCAAGAGGCTGTCCGTTTTCCAGTGGACCCATCGGTTACATCTTTCAAAGGCGAAATTCCAGCCCAACAGTAGTGTAGGAATTCCCATTTCGCCGAGCCTGTCGGGCAGGGGCGAATACTGCCCCTGGGTGCTGAGGAGTATCACAGCATCTACGTGCCTGTAGGTGGCAAAGGTCAGGGCGTCTTCTATCAGGGAAAGGTTCGGTGAATTATCCTGACCTCGTGTGGCGTAGTGAATCTGGAATCCGGCGTAGCGCAGTTCGCGCTCGAGGTTGAAAATACCGTCATTGGTAGAGCCGTAGCTTTTCGGATCCCTGTCGGGGTGGTAGTAGTGGCAGTCCATCAGGGCGTATTTCTTGGGCGGGTCGAAAAGGCGCAGGGCCTGGTCCCTGGCCCAGTTCTTGATTCCCAGAAAATCCAGGGTGGAATGGAAGGGGTGATACTTTCGGTAAAAGGTGTTGACCTTCTTGAGGGTGAAACCGTCAACGTAGAAGGCGATATGGAAAGGCTGTTTGTGATGCATTGCTTCTCCTGTAATGACCGCTCGGCCTAGACTCTGGACATCTGTTCAGGGCTGGTCCGAGCTCTCGCAACCGCCTCAGATTAATATCTGAGGCTTGTTGCTCACTTATGACCGCTCGGCCTAGACTCTGGACATCTAATACCGAGGCCTGCCGTACATGTATAAAACGGAGATGCAAAACAAAAAGAGCCTGAAAATTTTCTTTACAGGCTCTTTTTTACATAAGTAGGGGGAAAGTTTACAGAATGACTATAATAGTTTCCTCTTTTTCAGGTCGTCCATGAGGGAACCGGGCATCCATTTTTCCAGGGCCTTGTATTCGGGCGCCTTCAGCTTGTCGCGCCAAGCCTGCGCGGCCTTCTGGTCGCCTTTGTCGTTGTAGATGCGTATCAGGTTCAGCGCCGAACACCAGTAGCGGATGCTTTTGCCGGTGCGCTTGAGGTAACTTTCGGCACTCTGTTCGTAAATCTTTGCGGCCTCGTCATAGCGCTTGAGGCGGTAGAGCATGTCGGCCTTGATCTGGAGCATCACCGGGTGGGAGGGCGCCTTCTTTAGGCCCCGTTCCGAAAGTTTCAGCCCTGTCTCAAAGTCTTCCTTGTCGTAGTGCATCCAGATAAGCGGCGCAAGGAACAGGGGCCAGAACCGCTTGGAGACCTTGGAGGCGCTGTCCAGCACCGTGAGGTAGTGGCTCCGGTTGTCAGACTTGAAGGGGAGCCAGCTGAAGCTCTGGTCTACATAGTAGGCGTAGATGGCGTAGAAAGCCTGTGGGTCCAGTTCCTTGGAATCCTCGAACATCTTGGCGGCGGAGCGGGTTTTCATGGCGCCCTTGATGGAATGCCCCGTCTCGCTTTGCACAAAGCCAAGCTCGAACATCTGGAGCCCTTGCCACAGGCCTTGGGCCTTGCATTTTTCCAGGCTCTCGCCTGCCTTGAAAAGGGCCACCGTGTCGCCTAGGTCGTCGTACATGCTAATCCGCACAATGCTTTCGATGACGCAGCCCGCCCCTTCGTCTTTTGCCTTGAGGGCCTGTGCCGTACTGAGGGCCGTCTTGTAGTCTAGCGCCATGGTCTCGCCTGTCGCCTTTTCAACAAGCCGTTCCAGGGAATCGGGCAGGGCGAGGCTCAGGCTTTCGGCAAAGGAAAGGGATGCAAGCAGGAGCGTTATGGTGATGGTGCGTAAGAACATGGAAATAAAAATAGAATTTTTAATTCTTTATTTTGAAGTTGCGTCAACTAGCGGGATATAGAATTCGTGATCTTCCCCATTAACGAAATAAGTGTCGTGAGCGGTATTTTGCTCAATTAAGGCAGAGTCTATGATGGTGCTTCCGTAAAAAATCGGGCTGTCGAATTCTAAGTGAAATGCTGTCGCAAAGGTCTTGTATCCAAAGGCATCGCTGTTTTTCGCTTTAACTGAATCCAGATTTAGCATAGGGCCTTTTTGAAAGGGAATAATTCTATCTGCAGTTCCGTGTATTAACAATACTGGAATTGATATATTTTTGATTTGTTCTTTGTCTATTACCGCTCCCCACAGAGAAATTATGGCCTGTGGCGATAAATTATTTCTTTCGCATACTGATTGTAAAGCAAGTATTGCTCCCGAACTATTTCCGATAACAAAAATTTTTTCAGAATCTATCCTATGCCTATCTGCATTTGCTTTGAAATACTGGATGGCGTTCTGTATATCTTGAACGCCCCATTGGATAGCTCTTTTGATTTCTAGACTGTCAATAATCAATTTATTACGTTGAGATTTTTTTATGGCAAGCCCAATCCGATAATTTAATGCTGCCACATTATAGCCTCGTGAGGCTAAAGAATCACAATATGCAGTAATAGGTTCATTAGAATCACCTTTGTTTCCAGATACAAATGCCCCGCCATGTACAACTATAATTAGCGGGCGATTGTTCAGTGTGTCATTTTTAGGTTGGTAAAGGTCAAATTGTAAATCGCGACGGGTGGTTTCATTTGAGTTTTGATAGAAAGATTACTTGTTTTTGAAACCTCAAAAATGGGGTCAAAATATCGCGTAGCACCTACGACAAATGAGGTGCTAAAAAGCAGCATGACGAATAAGACTCGGATACGCATTACTCAAGTTTACGGACAAGACGAAAGCCCCACATGCCTCGATGAATATAAGGAGTACATTCGTTATCAATGCAAATCGCTTTTTTTGATGATTTTCGTGAGGACCGAATCCTTTTTTGTAATAAACAAGCTGGGCTTTGTAAGTAATGTATGGAAAAATCCATACATTCTCCTACAATATTCGCTTTTTTATTGGTTAGATTAGTAACCATTTCATCTGCGTTCCCATATACATCAAAAAGACCAAAGGGGTTGGGAGCTAATTGTTTCGTTTGATGGACGAAACCATTATCAGGGGTGCTTAAGTCCCATGCAAATTGTTTGAATTTGTCTTCTTCGCTGCCCCAAAAATAGGGTTCGTGTTGGCCCGCTAACTGTAATGCAACCCATTCATCATAGGTTGGAATTCTGTAACCATCACTTGTTGTATCTAGTATAGTTTTCATTTTTTGCGATTGTGATTCAAATAAAATATAACCATTAGTAATGGAATCAATATTCATTTTGGGGTAAGCAATAGAAAGGCCATCTTGTATTGATCTCCATCTCGCATAATCAAGAATCTCTACTGCACTTGAAATGGATATAGGGTAATAAAGAAGTTGTTCGCGACTATTTGTTGGATAGTATACTAATTGAATGTTTTTACTACAATTCTTTTTTTTACAGTAGTTTTTCTTGGAAAATTCAGCCTCTCCTATTGTAAACTCGGTTTTATCAACGATTAAATCATAATCAAATGATTTTTCTTGACATGTCCTCTCTAAAGGCTGTGTTTTAATTAATTTTTCTATCCACAAACAATGCGTTTTTTTTCTTAAGTCAACAATAGTTTGATTTACGAGAATCCAGCTAGAATCGGCTTCTGTTAAATCGCTTAAGTCACGAGAATACAAAACTAAAATACTGCGTGTATATGGAGAACCATCTACATATACACAATTTGTGGAATCTATATGTGCTGAACTATTAACTATCCAAGCACCATTTCCAGAGTTAAAATTTTTTTCTGGACAAAGTTTTACCCCTTGATTCCAATCCACCTCATACCAACGCTTTTTTCCCTTTGCTTTTTTTGGTTTTGTCGTGCTATATTTCTTTGATGAGTTATAATCATTTTGTTTTTTGTAATAGATTTTATAACCATTCTCTTCCGTAAGTGATAAAAGATGATTGTTATTGAAAGACATGACATTGCCACGGGCATCATAAATATAATTTAGGTCTTTTGAATAACAAAATGATGTGGAAAGGATAAGAAAAAAAAGTAAAGAAGTAAATGGACGTATGTTAGTGAAATTCATAATCCGCCTCCTCCATTTCCTCATTTTTGAAAAACCGGGTCAAGAATATAAAAAAAATGACGTCAATTTTTTAATCCAAGTTGGAATAATCAAAAAATGTTATCAAAACCATTTAAAAGATAAATGAATGTGGTTGTAACATTTTGACACTCAATACGTTATGGCCGGGTATTTGCTGCACTGTGCCGGCCGTGCCGTGCCTCCGCGAATTTTACCCAATTCCTACTAAATCCTTACGGTGCTTGCTTTGCGGCGCGCAGAGTGGTATATTCTAGGGCAGGGAGAAACCCATTATGGAGGTAACCATTATGAATTTGTTCCATAAGACATCCGCCATAACATTCTCTATCTTGCATCCGGGATTCCAGGTTTTCAAGGACCGTATCCGCGAAGAACTGAGCGCTACTAGCGGCGTTTACCTGGACGATGTCATGGATGACGATAGTTTGTATAAAATCTACCGCGATGGGGAATCTGCCGAATTCGTGGTGGCAAGCATCAACGGCCCCATGGTGGATTTTGATGACGAAGAAGCCGCCTAGCGCGGTGATGCACATTTGAACGCACCCCTGGCGGGGGCTGTCATGCAGTTTCTCGCCAGGGCGTGCCGTTTGGGCTCGCCTTACTTGGCGGCCTTTTTCTTTTCTTCTTCTTCGGCGGCCTTTTCGGCTTCGAGGCTCGGGATCTTGCACCCGTCCATGGTTTCGAATTTACCCTTGCGGACAGTGACAATCTTCGAGTTGGTGTTGACTCCGCGGCTAAACGTGATGTCGCCGTAGATTCCCTTGAAGTTTGCAGTCTTGTTGATAGTGCCCGTCAGGTCGTTCGGATTTTTGGCAAAGGCCGTGAACACGATGTTTGCGGCGTCATAGCTGAGGCCGCTCACCTTGTCTTCGCCGGGCTCTTCGCCCCATTTTTCCTGGAAGCTCTCGGCGAATTTCTTGTAGGATTCCGCTTCGGAATTCATGTCCAGGGCAGGTACGCTGAAGAAGGTGCTGTCGGCCAGTTTCTTGGCCTGGATCAGGAACTCGCGGCCGTACCAGCCCGATGTTCCAAGCCTAATGCCCGAAATCTTGTTGAAGGCCACCTGGCCCACCATGAGGCCAGCGTCGCCCGGATTGGTGGCGGGGATGAAGATGCCCGGAATCTCGAAGGTGGAGTCTTGCATGTAGAACCGGCGTTCCTTGGGGCTGATGGCGTCGAGGTCGGTGGCTCCGCGGGCGATGTTCCGGCGGCGGTTCAGCTGCTTGAAGCGCACGTCGCGCAAAAGGTCGAATTCCGTCTTGTAGTCGGGCCTGCCCTCTTCGTAGTTCCGGAAGGCGATGATGGTGCCGCCCCTGCGGTCCACTGCCTGGGTGAAGCTCTGGGACATGGAGGCGCCGTAGTCACCCAGTGGCGACAGGATGGCGAATTCCCGAATGTTTAGGCACTTGGTGGCGAAGTCGGCGATGCTCTGGGCCAGGTTGTCCATGGTGATGTTCACCTGGAAGATGTTAGGGCCCAGCTTTGCGATACCGTCGTCGGTGGCGGTGGGGGTCAGCATGGGGATATTCTGGAAATTGCTTCCGAGCCAGGCTGCCACCGTCGCCGCCGGTGCGCTCATGATGGGGCCCACGATGGCGATGACGCTGTCCTGGCTGATGGCCTGCTGGGTCCGCATGAGGGCGGTGGCCGCGTCTGCCCGAGTGTCGGCGAAACGGATGTTCACCTTGTCCTTGAGCTTGGACTGCTCGTGGGCCAAAAACACGCCCTGGACGGCGGCGTTACCGAATACGGCGAAACTTCCGGAGAGGGGGGCGAGCACCAGCAGGGTGGGCTTGCCCGAACCGGCGTCCTTCATGGAGTCCAGGCCCTTCTGGGCGGTGGAGGTCAGGCTTTCGGCGTTGCCGCCGTTAATGACTTTCTTGTACCAGTAACGGGCGGCGCGGTAGCGACCGGCGTTCTGGCATTCGCGACCGATCTGGAGCTGCATCCAGCCGATGACTTCCTTGTCGGCGGGGTATTTTTCCAGCAGGTTCTGGAGCTGGTCCGCATTCAGCAGGTCGGCGGCCAGGGTCTTGATGAGCACCTCTTTGGTATGGGCTCTGGCGGCCGGGTTCTGGGAGTAGGCGAGAATCCGGAGCATGGCCTCGACGCCTTCGTAGACGCCCCCCTGTTCAAGGGTGACGATGGCTTTTGCCAGTTCCATGCGTTCCCGGTATTCCGAGGAAACGTGGTATTCCAGGAACTTGGAGGTAAGTCCCAGAGCTTCGTCGCGCTTGTGTTCGCGCAGGTAGCATTCCGCAAGCATCACGGAGGCTTGGGCTCCGGCGTGTTTCTTGAACTGGGACTTGGAAAGTTTCTGCAACTCGGGCACGGCTTCGGCGCACTTGCCGTCTTTGATGAGGGCCTTGGCCTTGTCGATTTCACCGTCGGCGAGGGCAGCAGTGGAGAGCAGCAATGTAAAAAGGAGGGGTAGGACTCGGTTCATGATGGGGACAGCCTAGTTTTCGGGGGCGGCCTGGACCACGTCGTGTTCTTTCTTGATCTGTTTCTGGAGGGATTCCGGGAGCTTCACCCAGTCGATGACGTCAACTCCGAAGGGGAGTCCGCTTTCGGCGAAGGCCTTTTCCACAGCGGTCATGGCCTCGAAGGAAAGGGGCTTGTCGGTGATGACTGCCAGTTCCAGTTGGGTGTCGGGGGTCAGGTCCACGCCCGTTACCCGGGCGCCGTATGCCCAGACCTCGAGACCCTCGAAATGAAGGCCCACGATGCGCTGGACGGTTTCCAATTGATCGGTTTCTAAGCAAAGTGCCATAGTGCCTCAAAATATAGATAAAGCCAGGGGTCAAGGTCCCCGAAGTCGGTGAAACTGGCCCAAAGCGGTAATTTTACTGCACAAATGTATAAAATTTAACAGAGAAAGTGTTTTTTAATTGGCGCGGATCACGGTTGGTTTGCGTTATGGAATGGATGAATATATATTAGGACTATGAGATATTCCAAAAAGATTTTGATGTTGGCGGCCCTCGCCGCTTCGGCAATCCTCCTTTTCGGCTGCGGCGGTGGAGGCGGTGGTGGTGCTGTCGCTTCGGACGAGAACCTGCGGGAATACCTCGAGTCCGCCGAGATGCGGAGCGACCTGGACAATTTGGCGGAATTCGCTTACCTTGCCGAGTATCTGCAGGTGGCCCCCATTGCCTTTATGTCGAGCGAGGACGGCTTTTTCACCGACAGCGTGGACCGGGAAGAAGCCGAAGAGTATGCCGAGGTGATGTCCAAGATGCTCTCCAAGGTCGACCAGTACGAGGCCGCTTGGACGCGTATCGATAGCATGCAGGCCCTGGTCAGTGAGACTCCGTCCCTTCAGAAAAATGGGGTGGGCGTCGCCTACGCCCTCAAGGATTTCTGGTATTCGTTGCGGGGTTGTGGCAAGTCGACCCGCGAAAAGGCCATGGCCGTGGCGGGTTCGTTGAGCAAAAACGACCTGGAAATTCTTTTTAATGGTCTTGATAAAAACCAGAAAAGAGGGGAGACCGATTACCTGACCTGGTGGAAAAATTTCAATAACGGGGATTACGACGACGTCTCGCTCCAGATATACAACCGCATGTATTACAATACGGAATCTTCTTTTGCTGACGAGGCGGAGTTTATCAACAAGACTGTGGCAAAGACCGGGGCGGAAATATCTAAGAAGGCTGCCGAATTTGAAGTGGAACTCTTCAAAATGGCTATGCCCGATGCGGTCACGGACGCCATGGACAATATTGAAAAGGTCGAAAAGACTCTCACCCTCGTCACCAAAGCCAAGGGCATGTCCGCCGACGAAATAAAGGACCAGGCCGCAAGCCTTCTTATAGACGGCTATGACGATGCGAAAAAACTGTCGGAAATGGCCGGAGAAGATGTAGAGATGTTGTCCAATTTGACTAAGAAGATTGTGGACAAGACAAAGGAAGCCTTGAAGGAACCTACTGTAGTCACCTTGACCGATAAGGGAGGCGAAGCTTTGGATGGCGGCGCGATGACCATCGCCATCGGCGAAGCCACCGGCAAGGTGATCATCGCCCTGGGTGCCAACGAAGACGGCGAACATCAGGTGGTGCTTAAAGAAGAAGGTTCCCACCTAGTTTCGTTCATGAATGGCAACGGGAAAAAGTACACCAAGAAGGTTGAGGCAAAAGCCGGGAAAAATATCAAGTTGGAAGGGGAGATGAACGAGAAGGAAATTCGGGACGACGCTGCCTCCTCCAAGTCCAAATTTGGCAAGAGTTCCTCTAGCGAGGAGCCGGAGGAGGAATCTTCTAGCAGTGTAGAAGAGGAATCCTCCTCTTCCATGGAAATGAGCAAAGACGTGAAGAGTATTCTCGGAAGGTGGGTCTTGGTCAAGGACGTGTTTATTCACAAGATTACCGACGCCGAGCAGTGCGCGGTCGTGCAAGAAGCCATGTCACAGCTCGAGGAATTGCAGCTCGGGGAATTTAGCGAATATGGCGGAATGATGTCCGAAAATTGTGAAGACAGGGAAGAACCTCAGAGTTCCCCTGCCGGCCAGAAGATGCTGTTCTATTCCGATGGCTCTCTGGATTGTCTTGATGGCGGTGGCGATCTGCTCGGTTCCTATGACTATAATTTCGACGAGTCTACCGGAACCATCACCTATGTGAGTGGAGGAGAAACGCCCGAGGGGCATGTCTCGGCTGATGGCACCACATTGATTTTTGAAACGGTGACCGATGGTGGCTACAAGACCATTACCCACAGGGTCGTTTTCGAAAAGGAATCCGGCGAAATCGAGTAATTTCGCTGAGGATTGGCGCCGGAACATCGGCAGGCTTTACTTCTGTAGCCTTGCCTTGACCAGCTTATACAGGTCCGCAAAAACTTCGTCGGGACTCCGGTCAGCGTCGATGGCGGAAACGCAGTCCGGGTAGTCGCGGGCCGCGGCAAGGTAGCCCTTGCGCACCCGTTCGAAAAAGTCCGCCTTTTCCTGTTCCAGCCGATCGGGTGCTTCGCCCCGCCTTGCGGTGCGAGCGCGGCCCCGTTCTACGGCAATGTCCAGCACAACGGTCAGTTCCGGAAAGCAGCCGTCACAGGTCAGTTCCGTCAGCCGCTGGACCTGCTCGGCCCCAAGACCCCGGGCGTACCCCTGGTAGGCAAACGTGCTCCAGGCGAAACGGTCGGCGATGACGATTTTTCCTGCGTCGAGGGCGGGCTGGATGATTTCGGCAATGACCTGCGCCCGTGCGGCGTTGTACAGCAAGAGCTCCGTCTTGTCGGCCATGACGCCCTTGAAACTCGGGTCCAGCAAGATCTCCCGGATTCGTTCCGAAATCTTTGCGCCGCCAGGTTCCCTGAGCTTCACCACAGAATAGCCTTCTTTTGTGAGGGCGTCGATAAGCATGTCTATCTGGGTGGACTTGCCGGAACCGTCGATGCCTTCTAGGCTAAAAAAGCGCTTTGCCGTTTTCATGGCTGTAAATATGCAAAAAAAAGCGCCCGTTGTGGGCGCCTAGTCCTTACAAGGATCCCTTATCGAAATTTTATATCACACGAGGCGAGGGTTGATTCCCCAGTCGTCATCGTTCCGGTGTGGCCAGGCTCCTGTTTTCTCGTATATGGCAACTGCAGGGTTCCACCAAACCTCTTTTTTATCACAGTTGGAGTAGTGGTTCCACTGGTTGGCGCCCTGGTCCAGAGCGAGCTTGGAACCGCCCCTAGGTACAAAATGATTCCATTCGTTTGCGCCTTGGTCCAGAGCGATGCTCTCACCGCGGAAGTACTTGTCCTGGGAAGAGAAATGATTCCACTGGTTAGCGCCTTGGTCCAATGCAACACTCTTGGAAGCGTCGGCGCCGGTGGTGTTTGCGATGGGGAGTGCATTTGCGAATCCGCTAAAACCTGCGATGCTAGCGACGAAAATGAATGTTGCGATTGCGTGTTTCATGATAAACTCCTTTGTGTTTTTAAGTTCTTTGTTTCTTATGTCCATAATATACCTTCCTAAATTCATAAAGTCAAATACATAATTTTCATTGAAATGATAGAATTAAGTTATGAGTTGTGAGTAATCAGTTATGAGTTTTGAGTTATAGCGGAAATAAGAAGTGTTGAAAAATGGAAAAAGCCCCGGCCTAGGCCAGGGCGATTCGTCGAATCGGAAAATTATCCGTTTAGGCGTTCTTTATGCAGCGCACCGA
This sequence comes from Fibrobacter sp., assembly GCA_017503015.1. Classification (NCBI taxonomy): domain Bacteria; kingdom Pseudomonadati; phylum Fibrobacterota; class Fibrobacteria; order Fibrobacterales; family Fibrobacteraceae; genus Fibrobacter; species Fibrobacter sp. The sequence goes on from JAFVTX010000073.1 coordinate 36,704, forward strand.
CATGGCATCGGAGCGGTACACGCCTTCGATGTCGAAAGTCTTGTTGGTGATGCTCAGGCGGTAGGCGTTGGATTTGCCGTATTCGTCCTTGCACCAGAAACGGGCGCGACGGCTGAAACGGTAGAAGCTGCCGTTGTCAAAACGGTAACCCGCAGGCACGGCAAAGAACCCGAAAGAATCTTCACCCGGAACAGCCCAGAAGCAGGCACTGCGCAGTTCGTCGCCGGTGGACTTGGGAGGCAGATTGCTTAAAAGCTGTTCCCATTCCTTGAGGCTCGGGATATGCCAGCCCTCGGGTGCAATTCCCTGGTAGTTTTCTTCGCGAATCTTATGGCATATTTCCAGGTCCTTGGCAGGATCCTGCTCACCGTATTCCGCAGGGATGCCGAGTGCAGCCGTCCAGGTGTAGAGCCTGCCGTACTGGGCCACGTTGGCCTCTTCGTTGCTCGGAGCGTAGCTGCCTTCGGTCTTGAAACGCAAGTTGTCCACCATCCAGACCTGGTCACCGATTTTTACGGTGCGGTAGGTCTCGCCGTCGCGGGCATCCGTGAAAGAGCCGTAATTGAACTTCTTGGCGTTACGGGCCATGCATTCTTCGTAAGAAATGTTGTTCTGCTTTTCGGAGGCTTCCTTTTTCGTGGCCTTGCTCACGGAAGCACCGATACGGAATGCGGCCACGATGACCACGATAAGGGCGATGACGTTAAAAATGATAAAGGATATATGCATACCCGCCTCCTTGAACGATACATCAGAAATGTAACAATTTAGGGCGAGAAAATCTTTTTGAACTACTCTACATCCTTTCCATGGCACTTCTTGTACTTGAGGCCGGAACCACACCAGCAGGGGTCATTGCGACCCAGCTTGGGGCCTGCCTGTTGGGCGCGCCTTGCGGCGGCGGCAACGGCAGGGTTTGTGTAGGTGCGACGTACCGTAGGCCTTGTGCCCGGCAGAGCCGACTGGGGCATGGGCTGTGCAGCCTCGCTTGCCGCCTGTTGACCTTCGGAAATGGCGTTGGTCTCGGAGCTTGCGGCCTGACCGGCAAGACCTGCGGCCTTGGCGCCTTCGGTACTCGGCTGCTCGGCGTTTTCAGGAGCCTGCGCGGTCTCAGCGGACTGTGCGGATTCCTGCTGGCCATCGCCAGCTTCACTTTCAGGCTTCGGCTGTTCACGCAGTTGCAGCTGGTCCGGCGATACGGTCTGTCCGTTGGGCAGGGTAATCCGGATGTTCAAGATACGGAGCATTGTCAGGGTGGCAATCTTTTCGATGCAGCCCTCGAACATCTTGTAGCCTTCGTTCTTGTAAATCATCAGCGGGTCTTTCTGGGCGTATCCGTGGAAACGGATGGCGTCCTTCAGCTGGTCCATGGCGTACAGGTGTTCTTTCCACACCTGGTCGATGGTCATCAGCAAGAACCTGCGTTCGATATTGCGGAAGTCCGCGTCGGGAATAATTTTGGTGAGCTTGTCGTAGCGCGCCTTGCAAAGCTCGATGATTTCGTCCAGCACCTGGTCCGGCGTCTTTTTGGTGGCATCGTCGAAGCTCAGATTGTATTCCATACCGAGGCTGCGCTGCAGGTCGGTGTGAAGCCCTTCCAGGTTCCAGTTTTCCACATAGCTCTTGGGCGGAATGTAGTTGCTGACCTTGATGTCGCAGGCGTCCTCGATGCGGTTCATAATTTCGTCGCGAATGTCTTCGCCGTTCAGAATACGACGGCGGAGTCCGTAAATCACCTTGCGCTGTTCGTTCATCACGTTGTCATAATCCAGCAAGTGCTTACGGATATCAAAGCTCTGGCCTTCCACGCGGCGCTGGGCGCTACGGATGGAGCGGCTTACGATGGGGTGGGTAATCACCTCGTCTTCGCCTACGCCAAAGCGGGTCATCAGGTTCTTGACGCTGTCGCCGCCGAAAATGCGCATCAGGTTGTCGTCGAGGGAGAGGAAATACTGGCTGGAGCCCGGGTCGCCCTGACGGCCGGAACGTCCGCGCAGCTGGTTGTCGATACGGCGGGATTCGTGGCGTTCGGTACCCAGCACGTGCAGGCCTCCCACCTCGGTAACTCCGGGGCCGAGAGCGATGTCGGTACCACGGCCCGCCATGTTGGTGGCGATGGTCACCTTGCCCTTGTAGCCGGCGTACTGGATGATTTCGGCTTCGCGGCTGTGGTTCTTGGCGTTCAGCACCTCGTGGGGGATTCCTTCCTTTTCCAAAAGGCCGTGGAGGTGTTCGGACTTTTCGATGGAAGCGGTACCCACCAGCAAGGGCTGGCCCTTTTCGTGACGGTCCTTGATTTCTGCCACGATGGCTTTCCACTTGGCCCCTTCGGACTTGTACACCATATCCTGCATGTCCTTGCGGATGCAGGGCTTGTTGGTGGGAATCACCCAGGTGTTCATGTTGTAAATCTTGATGAATTCCGTAGCTTCCGTCTCGGCAGTACCGGTCATGCCGGAAAGCTTCTTGTACATGCGGAAGTAGTTCTGGAACGTAATCGTTGCAAGGGTCTGGTTTTCGCGACGGATCTGCACCTTTTCCTTGGCTTCGATGGCCTGGTGCATGCCGTTGCTGTAGCGACGGCCTTCCATGAGGCGGCCCGTGTTTTCGTCCACGATGATGATTTCGCCGTCACGGACGATGTAATCTACGTCGCGCTCGTACAGATGCCAGGCGCGAAGTGCCTGGTCCAAGAAGTGCACCCAGTCCGCGTGTTCGCCGTACAGGTTGGTAATCTGCATCAGGCTTTCCACGTGGTTCACGCCCTTTTCGGTGAGCTGGATGTTCTTGTCCTTTTCGTCAACGGAAAAGTCCTTGTTCTTGACAAGCTTCTGGGCGATTTCGTTTGCCTTCGCATACTTGTCGGTAGCGTCTTCGGCAGGTCCGCTGATGATGAGCGGCGTACGGGCCTCGTCAATCAAGATGGAGTCCACTTCGTCAACGATACAGAAGTTCAGTTCCCGCTGCACCAGCTGGCTGGGTTCTACCGCCATGTTGTCGCGGAGGTAGTCGAATCCGAATTCGTTGTTGGTGCCGTAGGTCACGTCGCTGTTGTAGCTCTTGCGGCGCTGTTCGGAATTGAGCCCGTTCACAATGAGGCCCACGGTGAGTCCCAGGAACTGGTACACCAGGCCCATCTGCTTGGCGTCACGGCCGGCCAGGTAGTCGTTCACCGTCACCACGTGCACGCCATGTCCAGAAAGACCGTTCAGGTAAACGGGGAGGGCTGCGGCAAGGGTCTTTCCTTCACCGGTGGCCATTTCGGCGATGGCGCCTTCGTGTAGCACCAGGCCACCGATCATCTGCACGTCAAAAGGCATCATGCGGAAGGGCTTTACCGACTCGGGGTAGAGCTCGCGGACTTTCGCATAGAGGGCGGCGGGCAGGTAAACTTCCCATTCGTTCTTGCCGCTGGCAAGTTCTGCCTTGGCCGTTTCCACCGCGCCCTGCAGTTCGGGTCCCAGGCGGCTGAAGTCGAATTCGAATTCCGGCTTGAAGATATTGAAGATACCCAGGCGGCGGTCGCAGGCTTCTTGACACACGGCAAAGGCTTCTACCTTGATGTCTTCCAGGGTGGCGCCGTTTTTCAGTTTTTCCCGGAATTCCGCACTCTTTGCGGCCAGGGCGGCGTCATCAAGGGCTTCCAGGGCCTGCTTCGCTTCGTGAATTTTTGCGATGACGGGCCTAAGCTGCTTCACCTTGCGTTCATGGGGCGTACCAAAGATCTTGTGGAGTACGGTATCGACTACGCTCATTTCATTTCCTTATACTGCCGGGGGCCCTTGCCCGCGGACACTGTTAAAAATTACGGCGAAAAGATAGAAAAAGGTAAACAATCCTTTGCCCTAAAATGCTTGAAATTACAAGACAAATGGCTATATTTCTGTCAAATATAGGGAGTTTATATGGATTGGAAAGTGCTCGCCTTGGCCGGGGTCCTTTGTACCCAGGCTTTTACTGCAGAAAAATACGAATGGGGTAATGTCCGTTTTGACGGTGGCGGATTCGTGTCTGCCGTGATATTTCACCCGAAGCAAGAAAACTTGCTTTACGCCCGCACCGACGTGGGTGGCATCTACCGCTTTGATTTTTCGTCGAAGACCTGGATTCCCCTGATGGATTTCATCTCGGAAAACGACAAGGGACTTTACGGTACCGAGGCCTTTGCGTTGGACCCCACGGACCCGAAGCGCATTTACGTGCTGGCCGGAACGGGCTACTTTAGCGATGGACGGACTGCAGTGCTCCGCAGCGAAGATTACGGCTCCACCTGGGACACCAGCTATGTGGAAATGCTGGCTCACGGCAACGGCATGGGCCGCCAGACCGGCGAAAAGCTGGCTGTGGACCCCAATAAGACGAACATTCTCTTTTGTGGGAGCCGCACCAAGGGCCTCTACAAGAGTACCGACTACGGCAAGACATGGACCAGTATTTACCAGGTTGCGCTTTCTTCTGCGACAGGCAACGGTCTTACCGGTGTGAATGGCATCAGCTTTGTGCTGTTCGACGAATCCCAGGGCAAGAATTCCGATGGTTCCACCAAGACGATATACATCGGCATTTCCGCTACCAAGGACAACTTGCAGGTGAGCCATGACGGTGGCGCTACCTGGACAACCATTTCGGGCGGTCCCGAAGATCTGATGCCCCACCGCGCAAAAATCGTGGGTGGCGACATGTATATTACCTATGCAAGTTCAGAAGGCCCCCATAGCGTAAACAAGGGCGCTGTGTACAAGTACAACATCGCAGGCGGTACCTGGACCAACATTACCCCCTTCCAGGACGAAAGCACTACGGCCCGTATGGGCGACGGAAGCCAGAGCGCAAGCCACGGCTTTGGTGGCATTGCCATTGACCCGAGTGATCCCAAGCACATTGTGGTGACTACCCTCTGTTATTATGGAGGAAGACACCTTTACAAGGATGGAAAGGACAACTATGGCGACCGCATTTATGTTTCAAAAGATGGCGGTTCCACTTGGACTCACGGCCAGGGTTACAATGACGGTGTCAACGTAGATGCAAACGGAACGGCGTGGATTTCGGGCAACGCCATCCATTGGGCGGGTTCTGTGGAAATTAACCCCTTCAACAACAAGGAAGCCTGGGTCACCAGCGGAAACGGCGTTTTCCAGACGGATGACATCACCGCGAAAGTCCCCCTGTGGAAATTCCAGAGCAGGGGCATCGAAGAGACCGTGCCTCTTGATATCGTGAGCGTTCCGGGAGGCCCGCTGGTAACGGCCATCGGCGACTATGACGGCGCCGCCTATACCGACATCAACAAGAGCACTCCGCGCCACTCGCCCACCATCGGCACAACCAACAGCTTGGGGTACGCGCCTTTGGCAAAGGCCTTTGTGCGGACGGGCCAGGTGACGGATTACTCCACCGGGACGGGGATTACCTCTATGGTCATGTACCGTAGCGACGACAATGCGTCCACCTGGAAAAAACTGGAAACGACCTTGATGGGAGCCCAGGGAACCCTTGCCATGTCTGCCGACGGCAAGGTGATTCTCCACCGTCCAGATAACAGCAGCGACGTGTATCGCACCACGGATAACGGCAAGACCTGGAGCAAGGTGACGGGAATGGACGGCCAAAGTCAATACGCCCGCATTACTCCGGATCCGGTAAACCCCGACGTGTTCTACCTGGTGGATCAGCAGGCCAACTTGAAGGTATCTACCGATGGCGGCGCCACGTTTGCGACTTCGGGAGCCCGCCTGCAGAACGATGCCGCAGGCGAATACTACAACGGCGGCGGCCTCATCCGCACGGTGCCGGGTAGGGAGGGCCACCTGTGGGTTCCCATGGATCAGGCGCAGGTCTGGCTGCCCAAGGGATTCTCCGAAAACGGCCTTGCCTACACCGAAGATGGCGGCAAGACCTGGAACCGCTGCGCGGGTGCAAGCACCGCCATCGCTGTGGGTATTGGCAAGGCCAAGGAAGGTGCTAGTTACGAGACCGTCTTTATCTGGGGTGCAGCCAAGTCCGGTGACCCGATTGGAATCTACCGCAGTACCGACAAGTGCAAGACTTTTGAGCGCGTGAACGATGACATGCACCAGTTCGGCGGCCCGGGCAACGGGAACTTTGTGCAAGGCGACATGAACAACTTTGGCGTGGTGTACATGAGCACGGTAGGCCGCGGGCTTATCGTAGGCGCTCCTGAAGGCACCAAGTTCATTACGGGAATGAAACGGGTCAACGTGACCGCGGCCGCCCGCATGTTCATTGAAAACCGTACCCTTCATGTGAGTGCGCCTGGCATGAGCAGGCTTAGCCTGTTCAGCTTGAACGGAAGACTACTCTTGAGCAAGGATATGGGCAGTAATGCCTCCGTTTCCCTGAATAAGTTGCCCGCAGGCAAATATATTGTCCGGCTAGAAAACGAAAAGGGCACGGCCATCTTGAACCGCACCCTGATCTTGAAATAACTTTCATAAAGCCGCGAAACTAAGTCGCGGCTTTTGTATTAGTAATTCTCGGCGTTCACCTCGAAATAGGCCTGCGGGTGTGCGCATACGGGGCAAAGGGCCGGGGCCTTGGTGCCCACCACGATGTGGCCGCAGTTGCGGCATTCCCAAACCTTCACCTCGCTCTTGGCGAATACTTCTTGCATTTCCACGTTCTTTAGTAGGGCGCGGTAGCGCTCCTCGTGGTGCTTTTCGATGGCGGCCACCATGCGGAACTTGGCGGCCAGGGGTTTGAAACCTTCGGCTTCGGCGGTCTTCGCAAAGCCTTCGTACATGTCGGTCCATTCGTAGTTCTCGCCGTCGGCGGCGGCCTTCAGGTTCTGGGCGGTATCGCCGATGCCTTCCAGTTCCTTGAGCCACATCTTGGCGTGTTCTTTTTCGTTGTCGGCGGTCTTCAAGAAGAGCGCTGCAATCTGCTCAAAGCCTTCCTTCTTGGCCTTGGAGGCAAAGTAGGTGTACTTGTTGCGGGCCTGGGATTCGCCAGCGAATGCGGCCTGCAGGTTCTTTTCGGTTTGGGTTCCAGCGTATTTGTTTGCCATAGATTTTATCCTTTTTTATGATAATGTTTTTGTGTCTCATATGTGAATATACATTATTTTATAGGAAAAAGCCCAGCGGTTTTGCCGCGGACCTTTATGAGTGCGGATTTTTGTGTGGAAATACGTTAGGGCGCGGCGTTTTCTACGCAGCGGACAAATGCGGGTTGTGAAAAATCATAATTACCAATGTCATGTAAATTTTGGGTAAAGCCGAATAGCTCTATCGTATAATACTTGGATTCGGGCGTAGTAGCAGTTATAAAGTAGGTTGATTGTCCGATTTCTTCGCCCTCTGAATGTCCCCAACTGTAGTATTGTCCTGTACCAAGTATGGATAATCCCGTAGAATTCGTCGGGGCTTGTTCTTTGCTGAACCATGTCCACCCATCAACAGCCTTTAATGCTCTAGACGGAGCGACTTCACCATAAACAGATATGACGAAATCAAAAAGTTCGTTCCATTCGTCATATGTAGGTATATGCCAGCCATTAGGGCATAAGCCTTGATGTTTATCCGTGATAGGGTAGCTTGCGGCAATGCGATTTTTGTATATGGGCGATATGTTCATGGCTGCCGTCCAAGAATAATGATAGCCGGACTTGCTGCAGTATTTTTCGTCATTCCAGGGGCATAAATTTTCCTCGGCCAAATTTGCCAATGTGGTGGCGTCAGCTTTTTCCCCCGCGTAGTGCAGATTCTCAGCCATCCAGTTTTGTGTGCCGATGACTACAGTCCTGTAAGTTTGCCCATCGCGCTGGTCAGTTAAAGTGCCATAGGTAATATCTGGATTGAACCAGGAATCCTTTTCCATATCGATAAGGAGCAAGGAATACCACAACCCGCTCTTGCATATAAACGAATTATTGTATACCTTCTTCACGGCACTCTCGTTTTTGCTATTGCAGGTTCCCAAGATGGCCAGAAGTTCCGGATCAATGATGGATGTATTCTCGTCGTAGGGAGAGTCAATGGTGGTGGCGGATTGCTGGGAAGAACTGCTTTGCTTGACCGACGAACTGGAATTTTCGCTGGATGTGGGCGCGGCGTTTTCTACGCAGCGGACATTGAATGCATCAGATGTGCTAATGAATTCCTTTATGTTATTTTCGCTGTAGAAAAATTCCTGGATAGCAAGGCAGGGTATGCCCAGCGAGATTGTTGGAACATCTCCAGAAATAAAGGCTGTTGATACGCCCATATCGATTCGTCCCCATGATTCAAAGGTCATCCCCGTGGCGAGCATCGAAAAGCCGGTTACATTTGTCGGGGCAATATCCTTGCTAAACCAGACCCAACTGTCGGAGGCTCTTATTGCGCCGAGGCCTTCACTGTAGGTATTCTTCACGTATTCGATGAGAACGTTCCATTCTTCTTTAGAGGGGATATGCCACCCATCGGGGCAAATTCCTTGGTGGTTGCTTGTAATAGGGTAGCTGCTTACGATTCTTGTCCTGTATGTGGGGGAAAGGTTCATAGCTGCGGTCCAGCTGTAGACATACCCGGCCTTTTCACAATATTCTTCGTCTCCGGAGGGACACAGGTTTTCATCTGCCATATTTGTCGCAAGTTCCTCGCTCGCATTTTCGCCCGCATAGTGCAGGTTCTCGGCCATCCAGTTTTGTGTGCCGATGACAACGGTTCTATAAGTTTGTCCGTCTCGTTGGTCAATCAGTGTACCATAGGTAATATCTGGATTGAACCAGGAATCCTGTTCCATGTCGGCGAGGAGAAGGCTATACCACAGTCCGCTTTTACATACGAATGAAGAATTGAAAGCCTTCTTGACCGACCCCTCGCTTTCGCCGTTGCACGTTCCCAGTATGGCAAGGACTTCCGGGTCGATGATGGATGTTTCTTCTTTGTAGGGCGGGTCGATGGTGGCGGTGGACTGCCTAGAGGAACTACTGCGTTTTATAGAGGAACTGGAGTCGCTGGAACTGGAGTCGCCGCTTTCCGATGAGTCGTTTGCCGAACTAGAAGAACTTTCAGCAGAAATGCTTGAACTGGAAGATTCTTCTGTTGAGCTTGATGATAGTTTTTTCCCAAGCAGGTGCCAATGCAGTTTTTCGCAAATAAATTTTTCATTGAAATAACGGGATTTGGGGTTTGTGTCGGGGCGGATTTCGCCCTCCCTCTTTTCGGTGCACCTGCCTAGCCCGAAAACATCGCTCCAGAAATATTCAACGTAATTCTCGAACATGGAAATTTTTTGGGAAATGTTCCAGCCCAGGATGTTCTCACGGACTTGGGCCAACTCGACTTCGAAGGCGTTATCTGCGGATTGGGCCCGTTCCAGGGAGTCGTTCCAGACGCCGTCCTCTTCGATGTCCTTGGCTAGGTCTGCCAGGGAAAGGGAGAATTCGCCTTCGCTCCTGCCGGCCTGCATGATGATGGAGATGGTGAGCAGAACGGCATCGCCGTCGGCATTTCCGAATATGTCCAGATCCTCCACGCTTTCGCCCGCAAAGTCCTCGGCAAAGGCTTCGAAGATTTCCTGGTCCGCAATTTTCTTGGCTTGCTTTACGGTCATGTCCTCGTTTTGCGCAAGCCATAGCGCCCGCTCGTATTCCAGGTGGGTGAGCAGGTTGATGTTCACGTTGTCGCGGTCCGAAAGGTCGGAGATGGCGTTTAGGGTAATCTGGCTTGCAGATACCTTTCCCGTTACTTCGTTGCGGTAGAACCCGTCGACACGCAACAGGGCGTACTGCGACGCCAGTTCGATTTTGGAGATGGCGAAGGTGCCCATGTCTTCCGATATTCTGCCCAAGAAACTCTTTCCCGTCTGGGCACGGGTTTCAAAGTTCAGTTCGTACAGGGTCACGCTGGAACCCTTCACAAACGGCCCCTTTTGGGACACGCCCGCAATGTCCTTGTTCTCGATGGCGATGGAGTTTTCGGCTTCCGAGGTGCCGCCCGCGTTCTTGTCTTTGTCGGAACAGGCGACAACAAACAGGAGCAGGTAAACCAGAAGGGCGACGAATCTCAGGTACATTTTACGAATCCTTGTTGGGATGTTTCTTTTGCATTGCGGGCGGAATTTTCTGGGAAAGGGGGAACAGCTGCAGGTTCAGTTCGTAGACCCGCTCTGTCCCCTGGTCTTTGGCTGCAATATCCACCACCTTGCGTCGAAAGTTCTGCATCTCGGCAACGATATCTTCGTACGCCCCTTCGGTAAGCCCCAGGGTAATGGTGGAAAAGTTCCGCTCCGAAACGGGAACGCTGTCCAGGGATTCCACGGCCAGGTTCCCCATTTGCCGGTGAAGGTTCCGCACCGCCATCACCGAAGAGGGGAGCGTCCCCGTAGAAATAGACTTGCGGCCCTGCGTGTATTGCCCCTTTCTGGTGGACTTGCGCAGGAGTTTGCTGCGGGTCAAGAACTTGAGGCTTTGGGCGACGGCGTCTGCGCTGACCTCCGGAAAACAGAGCTTGGCGAGCCCCTTCGGGCTTGCCGAATCTACGGATGCGGCAAGTTCCCGTATGGCCGAATTTAGCCAGTTGGAGTAGTATTCGAAAAACGCCCTTTCGAGAACGCCGACCCTGTTGCTCAGAATGATTTCTTGCAGGCTATTAAAAATCTCTGTTTTTGTTTTGGCATCCTTTGCCTGGTCATAGGCTACCAGGAGTACAAAAAAGTCGCTTTCGAATCCGGAAAGGCCCATGGCGCTTGCAACGCGGACTCTGGCTTTTTTTGAGAGCCCGCTCTTGCCCTCGCATACCAGTTTCAGATACACGGGTGAACTGAATTTCGCGGCCTTCGCGAAACTCCTCCACGAAAAGCCGGCAATTTTCTTCTGCTCGGCATAGTAATCCGCCATATACTTGCGGAAATCCTTGTATTCGTATATGGACTTCACGATTTATAAAATACAAATAAAAATGTGAAAGCGGATAGGCTAAAATTCAATAAATCAAGGAATTGTACCGCAGACGATACGAAACAGGGCTGTTTTTGAATCTGTTATGATACACCTGTGCAAAATGAGGAACGGGCCACAAGTCGCTTATTTGTTGGGATTGATAAAGGTGTATCTATTTTGCGTATCATTTCAAAATTAAAGAAAGTCGTATCATTTTTTGGGAAAGGATACTTTTTCTTGTAAAAAGGGGTAGATTTGAAAGAAAAATCAATGAAAATGTTCACCAGGGGTGGAGATTATGAAAAAAAGAAATGTTTCTCTTAAAAATAAAAAAAGGTTAGACGCTTATGTCATTGTCGGTGACCCTAATATGGGCAAGTCCAGTGTCGCCAGGCATTTATATGGGGCCACAAAAGGCCCTTATAATAGGACTGCCGGAAATATCTTAATAAAACCGATTAGGCTTTTGAATGGCAATATAATTCGTGTTGGTATAGAAGGTTATCAGTCGCTTCAGGAAGCTGGTGTGTCTCCGCAACAATTCGCTAATTATCTACAGAAATTAAAGCAGCGACCCGATGCGATTCTGTTCACTCTACAGCTCAATCCTCGTCCAAAATTGAATGCGGGCGCTCAGGCTTATTTTATTGCACTGCGTAGAATACTTCATATTGTCGCAACGGCTGTTCTTGATGTAAATCCCAATGCAGTGCATAATTTCCCCAATAGTCGTACATTTCAGTCATTTCCAAAAGGCGTTCCAATGGCCGGAAGTGCGGTCATTACAACAAATGAATTAGCACGAAGCGTAAGACAATTTTTTCAATGGGTTTGAGAAGTAAATATGGAAAAAACAAAAATAAAATTACTCGCCAAAGTCATTAGTATGACGGGTCTTGTGCTTATCTTTGCCGCTTGCGGCGATGATAGCAATCCAACTAATACGGAGCAAACTAATACGGAGGTCACGTCACTTGTAGACGTAAGAGATGGAAAGACATATAAAATCACGACTATTAGAAGCCAGATTTGGATGGCGGAGAACTTGAACTATGAAACGGCAGACAGTTATTGCTATGGAGATGTTGCTTCCAACTGCGCTATATATGGTCGTCTATACAGTTGGTTTGATGCTTTGACTGCTTGCCCCAGCGGATGGCATTTGCCCGACTCTTTGGAATTTAAGGCCTTATTCTTAGCAGTTGGCGGCAGAGATGTGGCAGGTAAGTTGCTCAAGTCCACTACAGGATGGGATAGTAACGGCAATGGTACCGATGACTATTCCTTTTCGGCGTTGCCTGCAGGTTTCTACGATGGGGTTTTCCGCGCCGCGGGCAGCATCGCGTACTTCTGGAGTTCTACGGAGAGAAGCGACGGCAACGCGAGCATCATGCTCTTGGACTTCGCTTTCGACAGAGGGTACTTCCTTAACTTCCCTAAGCCCACGGGGTTGTCTGTTCGTTGCCTTAAGGATTAACTAAAAAACGTAATCAAATTAAACAACAGTCTTCCAAGGAGGAAATATGAAAAAGGAAACCTATATCCGGAAATTGAAAAAGAATCCTGTTTTGAGTTCTGCGAATTTATTCGCTAGCGCAGATGATATGATTACTCTGATAATAGAATGTAAACATAGGGTTGGTGAAATATCATTTGTTAATACTCACCATACAGGTTTTACAAATGACGACTTGAAAACAGATGAAAAGTTTTTTGTTGCCATAGTAGAATTCATGAATATGGAAAATAAAAAGATTATTTCAAAGGTACACAAGATTGATATAGAACGAGATTTCTAATGATTTACAATACTAAAACATTTTATGCCGTTGGACAAGGTGGTTTCTACTCCGAACGGATATGGAGTAATGGAATGGACTACACAATCGTATATGATTGTGGTGCTGTTGTCGACAAATCGTTAGAAGGACCAACAATTGAACTGGGAAATGCTATAGACAATTCTGGATTTGAGAGAATAGATTTTGTCGTAATTAGCCATTTAGATGAAGATCATATCAATGGTCTAAAAAAATTGAATAGATATGTCAATCAAATTGGACAAAAAAGGCCTCCTGTTTTAATTCTTCCTAATCCGACTCCCTTGGATAGGCTTCTTTTCTTTAGTTCTGTATCAATTAAAACCATGGAAATTTTTTTCGATATAATAAGCAATCAGCCGGTCTTGTGTATTTCCAGTGAAGGAGACAATGACGAAACGGAAATAGCATTAAATGCTGACTGGAAAAAGGGAATGAACAATCCTTTTTCTCACAACCGTGTATTTACCTTATTTGGATGTACAGATTGTTCTGAAAAGTGGTTGCTGAAATTTTATGTTGATAGGTCAAAGTATGCTCTTCAATTCGATTTATTATTGAAAAAAGAACCTGCGCTAATTGATTTGATAAAAAGTATAAAATCAATTAAAGATTTTGAATTTTCTAAAGAAAAGTTGGTGCGCGCTTACAAAAAAATTTCAGAGAAAGGCAAAACTTATGGAGATAAGAATTGGTCAAGTATGGCGATGATTTCTGCGCCATTCATCCATGATATGCAAACGAGGAATTGTGAACGGGGTGTAGAGTCTCCTTACATTTCGTGGATGAATGGTGATATAAGGTTGAAGGATGATAATGAGATGCTGGCCATTGAACAGCATTTTGCGGATTTCTTATCCCTAAATATTGATTTTCAAATACCCCATCATGGAAGCCATAATAATTTAGGGCGTATTCCAGCTTTTAACAGGCGGGTTCGGACCTACATTTGGGCGGGAGAAGACAATCAGTACGGTCATCCTAACGGAACAATCTTACGAATGCTAAAGAGAGCAGGACTTAAAATCAATTGGATTACCGAAAACGATTCGCATATCGTTCGCCACGAAAAATGGCTTTAAGGAGGCCTTATGGCACAAAAAACAAAAACGGTTCTCTCGGGTTTCGCACTTGCCCTCGTTCTCGCTGCTTGCAGCGATGGAACAGTGCCTAGCAATGCGGGGTCAAATATTCCAGGCTCGAAAGAGTCACTTTCGTCGGGAACCATGACGGATCCTCGTGATGGCCAGGTTTATAAGATTGTGACGATAGGTCCCTGGAGTTTGATGACAGAAAACTTGAGATATGATGCCATGGATCATTGTGAACACACGCGTCCATGCGCGTGCATAGAAGAAAATGAATCGGGATGCATTAAATGGGGATTAAGTCAAGACGACCGTAAATGTTTTGCAAGGGCAGGAGAGACATTGGTATGCGTTAACTGGGCGGAAAGTGCTGATTCTGACTTTATGTGCAATAATTATGGAGAATATTACAACGTGATTGGCACGAGTATGGAATGTCTTGAAAAGAGTAAAATTTACGGAGTTGCTTATCAGAGGGATGAAGAAGTTTGTCCAGAGGGATGGGTTCGTCCATCGTGGGTGGAATGGTCCGTTGTTCTTCACAAAATTTATGGTGAGCCAGAAAATTTTGATGAACATGATAGGTATTCTCTAGATTATGATCCGCTCAATTTTTTTGATGGCAATGATTTTTTTTCAAAAATAAAATTACCAATTCATGGTTTGGGCACCATAGATTATGAGCAAAAAGCTCTTGTCGTATTTAATGAAAACGAGTTTTCATCATTGAATAGAGATAGATATTTTGTAAGATGCATGTACACTGTTCCCTGTGATAGGGCGAATTTTGGTGAGAATCGAGATGGATATATATGTTCACAAACTGGATGGGGAGATGCGACAGTGTTCGAAACAATGACAGATGAACGTGATGGCAATGTTTATCGGGTTGTCATCATTGGATCTCAAACCTGGATGGCCGAGAATCTTAATTTCGAGACAGAAAACAGTCACTGCTATGCGGATGATCCAGCCAACTGTGCCCAGTATGGTCGGCTGTACGCCTGGAATGCTGCAATGAGTGCCTGCCCCAGTGGATGGCATCTACCCAGTTCTGCGGAATGGAATACCTTGTTTACAACGGTGGGAGGGCAGTCTATGGCGGGCAAGGCTCTCAAGTCGGTGACAGGTTTTCCTATTGACGCTCCTGGCCTCAGCGACGGTACCGATGCTTTTGGGTTTGGTGCCTTGCCTGCGGGCAATGACAACGAGGCCTACGATATCAGGAGTGACGGCGCATACTTTTGGAGTTCTTCGGAGTATGATGATGATTGGGACTTCGACTCATACTATATATCCTTGCACAACTATGACGACAATGCGTATCTGGGTGCTTCTGCCAAGGATCTTGGCTTTTCTGTCCGTTGTGTAAAAGACTAGCAATTTAAATGTTGCTATAGGGTGATTCTCCAATGAAAATGTTCAAAGAGAAATTCAATATGATGCCGTCTCGCACGATTAAAGCGATAGCATCTCTCTTGTTACTTTGCATTGTGTTGCTGCTCTCTGCCTGCAGCGACGAGACGGTACCCTCTGTACCCATGGATAGCGCTATCCCGCAGGACGGCGATGGCGGTGGGGTTGTGGTAGATGTTGAGAATGCGGAAAACGTCCCGACTGGGGAACCTGGCGAATTGGACGGGGCAACCAATGTCCAAGGAACATCTTCTAGCGAAATGGCTCCTCTTGATCCGCCGATTTCTAGTAGCAACCAAAACGTAGTCTCTAGTTCTTCTGTCTCATCTGTACAAGTTACTACTGCTATTTCAAGTTCAAGCATCAAAGAACAAAGAAGTGGGACTTTTGTTGATCGGCGTAATGGCCAAGTCTATAAAACCATAACTATAGGGAATCAAGTATGGATGGCAGAAAACTTGAAATATGAAACTCCTTATTCTCTCTGTTATAGTAACAATGAATCGAATTGCTCAATATTTGGCTATTTATACCAGACCAATGCTTTACATAACAATTCGGTATGTCCCGACGGATGGCATTTGCCAAGTAAAAAGGATTTTTTGGAATTGATTTCAAATGCGGGTGGAGAACAAAATGCTGGTCTAACTCTTAGGGCGGATTCATCATGGATAGGAGAGAACGGCGTAGATGAGTATGGTTTTGCAGCGCTGGCATCGGGTTATTCGGTAAACCAGGCTAATCCATTCCGCGGGAAAGGGGAAGAGACCATGTTTTGGAGTAATGATGAAAAAGGTTTTTTGCACCTAACCGGCGAAATAGCGGAATATGTGGAGAACGTAGACAATTCTTTGGATGCTTCAAAGCATTCGTTTTCTGTACGATGTGTGGGGGGAGGGGGCACAACGTTGTCTTCCTCATCACAATTTGCTGACAATCCCGGCTCAAGTTCTGCCGAGTCGCCTCCGGGAACATTTACCGATTCTCGTGACGGGCAAGTCTATAAATATGTGACTATAGGAAGTCAAGTGTGGATGGCGGAGAACCTGAACTACAAAACGTCGCCATCTTGGTGTTACGAAGGTTCTTCTTCCAAATGCGCCGAGTACGGTCGCCTCTACACTTGGTCGGCAGCGAAAACTGCATGCCCCGCGGGCTGGCACTTGCCCGATACAACTGAATGGCATTCTTTGTTCGATGCTGTGGGCGGAAGTTCCGTAGCAGGCGTGATGCTCAAGTCTGCTACGGGCTGGGAGAACGATTGGAACGGAACTGACGCCTTCGATTTTTCCATCTTGCCGGCTGGCCGTTTCTACGACTATAATGGCTACTTCTACGACGCCGGCAGAAGAGCGTACTTCTGGAGTTCTACGGAGTACCGTGATTTCTACGCGTACCACATGAATTTTGAATACGACTATGCGAGCCTGGACGAGGCCGGCAAGGACGTCGTTGGGTTCTCTATTCGTTGTCTTAAGGACTAGTAGCCAACTTATGATATTTAAGAGACATTATTTGATATTGAATGTGTATTACCTTAAAAAAGGAGTAAAGATGGAATTGATTGAAAGGATTATACAGTACATAAAGGGGAAAATTCAAAAAAGGAAAAAGGAACAGATTATAAAAAAGAAAATCAAAAAAATTCAAGATGACTTTTAAGAAAATAAATCATTGATTCAATAAAAAGGAAATTTAAAATGAATGAGATTTATCGGGCAAATGTTAACGAACGATACAAAAGTCTTTACTCAATATATTTGGGCAAGAAAATTTTGAAAGAGGGCCTATTAGAGGCAGGACAAGTGACAGTTGTTGCGGATTATGAACCTCCAATTGATAAAAATGAGGATACATCCCTGGTTCTTACCTGTGGACTTAATGCGAATAATTCAATTTTATCGGGCCTGAAGAAACTGTATACTTTAGGTGTTTTAAGTGTAGGAGATAATCCCTATGAAGTTATAGATAAACATAGTATTCGGTTTACAAAAAAAATCAAAAAGCCGCTAGCGGACGAAACATTTTTGGACACAGGATTTGAAAAAAATCCCAGTGAAAATACAAGTATTGTATTTGAGCGAAAAAATTTGAAACACATACATATAGAACCATTTAGACCCGAAAATCTCTCTTATTGGGAACCAAAATCTGAAACAGATATTTATATGGCTTGGGGTATTTTACAGGAATATACGGGGTACAAGTATTGTTGAGGGACAACTATTGCGTTGTTGAGAGATTTGGGGTATGAAGCGTCAAACGATACAAAACCAGATGCAATTTTAATAAATGATGCTACAAACTGTTATGAAATTGCCGAAATGAAAACACGTTCTTCTGATTTTGATCGAAACCACAAAAAAGAAGATATTGATGTTCTTGTTGTGTGGCATGATGATGAACAGGATAGATCAAAGTTGCCAAGAACTGTAATAGAACTTTACCAAACAGCAAAGGATGCTTTGAATGATATAATGGATGAAGATTAAACAGAATCAAGGAGAGCCTATGCGATTCAACAATGTAACATTATGTCTAGTGGGCGTTGTGCTTGTGTTTAACGCCTGCGAGACTTCCACACAACCTGCGGTGCAGCAGACCGTCCAGGTACCAAGCGACGATGCCGCAACCCTGGAAGACCTGCCCAACTGCACCGGTAGTCGCGAGGGCGACATCGAGAGAGTAGCCTCGGAAAAGACGTTCTACATCTGTAGCGACGGCAAATGGGGGCCGCTTCAGATAACGAAGGAGACCGGGGACAATCCCAAAAGAGAAGACGGTTACGGTGCGGCGGCGTCAAACGGCACGCAGGATGACGACAATACGCCAACATCGTCGGTAACAGTCGTTCCCTCGTCATCTGGCATGGACATTCCGGCATTGCCTTCGGGGGATGAATCTTCGTCTTCGGCTAGCGTGATTCCGTCATCGGCAAGTGAGGTGGTGATAACGCCCTATCCAAGCGTAAGAGTGACTACTGTCTCAGCCATCGATTGCTCAAATGCGATGTACTGCCCGCAGGATTGCATGCACACGTCCGAAACAACCCGCTGCGGCAAGGTCTATACCGGCCTGGATGACGGGACCGGGACCCAGGGCTACCTATGGTCGTACACGGATTCAGATAACGGAGGGACGAGTTCTTTTTATTGGCCTTCAGGGATGGCCTTCGGCAGTTTCGAGGTCCCCTCCAGGGACAATCTCGGCTATCTGAAGGGGACCGCCCAGTTCGGGAGCGGCTTCGAATACCCCTTCGTCCGCCTGGGTTTCCATATTGCAGGCGAAAAGAAATCTGCGGATATCACGACATGGGGCGGCATGTGCCTGGTCTATTCCGCGACACAGGACTTCTATCTCATCGTCAGGTTCAACGGTGACGATGAGGCGACCGGCTCCGACCTTATCCAGGCGAAGATTCCCTTGAAAAAGGACAAGTCTCTTGCCAATGTAACTTGGGCCGATTTCATACAGGAAGGCTGGGGGACTGCCGTAGACAAGGGAGAGGCAATCGCCAAGGCCGCTCGCATTGAAATTGGGTTTAAGGGAAGTGCCGGAACGACCAATGACTTTTCCATCTATGCCATAGGCAAGTACGGCACCTGCGACTGGTAGATGAAATTCTCCCTCTTTTAAAACCACAAGCGGCTCCCCATCGGGAGCCGCTTAGATGTTTTACAAGTTTGGAAAACTACTTTCCCAGAATCGCTTCTTCGGAAAGGTTGAACCGTCGGGTCAAAATTTCTATGGAAACTCCGTCTTGGAGGAGCCCCCTGGCCGTGTTCAATTTGTCTTCGTTGGCTTTTGCTTCAAGTTTTTGTTGCGTGTCGGCAATCTGTTGGCGAAAAACATCACCGGCGCTCACAAAGCCGTATTTCTGTCCTATGCTCTTGAAGGCCATGCTCAACTCCTCGATGAGGTTGTCATCTACGTACTCTTCTAAATATAAACTCATTTTGACTTTTTGCCAATGTTGCCATTTTTCCATATTGAGCAAAAATTGCCTAAATTAGGTTGCCTAAAATAGGCAATTTTGTCAAAATTTCATTTCGCCCTACAGCAGATAATCCATCCGTATATTCCGCATGCTTTCGAAGAGGTTCGCCTTGAGGGTGGAATTGCCCTTGGTAAGGCTCTTGATTTCTTCGCGGATGGATTTACGGTGGCTTGCCTTTGAAAACTCGCAGGTGCAGGTAAACCTGCGGATATCGGCGTCTTCGGCGTATTCGATAATCTCCGATTCTTCGCAGTAGCATAGCGGACGGATAACGCTTACCGGGTATTTTTCGTAGGGCACCATGGGCGGCATGCCGCTGAATTCGCCCTTGTAGAGCATGTTCATCAGCAGGGTCTCCACGATGTCGTCCATGTGGTGGCCCAGCGCAATCTTGTTGTAGCCGTTTTCCCGTGCGAACTTGATAAGCTCGGTGCGGCGCTGGGTGCTGCACCAGTAGCAGTTCAGCTTGCGACCTTCCTTGAGTCGGCCTTCTACCGCCACGTCCTTGAAGTAGAAGGGAATCTGCGGATATTGCTGCGCCATGCGTTCCAGAAATTCCCGGGGGGCCTTGTCCGCAAAGTCGCTCTGGATATGGATGGCCCCGATTTCGCAGTCGGGCAAGAACTTTCCCATGCGGGCGGCCAGTTCCATCAGGAGCACGCTGGAATCCTTGCCGCCACTGACGGCAACCAGCACCTTGTCGCCGTCTTCAATCAGGCCAAAGTCGTGGAGTGCCTTGGTAATCTTCTTGCTGATGCGTTTGCGGATGGCGTTGGACATATATTTCACATTAAAAAAGGGCTCGCTTGTGCGACACCCCTTTTTTAGTTTGTTTGCACCTTGCGGTTAGTCGTCGGTCAGGTGGGTGGGCATCAGCAAGAAGCTGAAGTTCAGGCCTTCGCCAACGGGCTCGATGATGCAGGCGCCAATGGGGTTGTTCATCTTCATCACCGTTTCTTCGGACTTGCACATGCTGAAGATTTCAGAAATGTAGCGTCCGTCAAAGCCGATGCTGAAGGAGCCTTCGCCGTTGTGGGTCACGGAGAGGGCTTCGCGGGAATCGCCGCCCACATCCGGGTCAGAAGCGCTGAGTTCCAGGTTGTTGCCTTCGAACTGCAGGCGCACCTTGTGGGTGCGGGCGTTGGCCATAGAAATCACGCTGCGCATCTTGTTCAAAAATTCTACGGTGTTCAGCTGCACGGTGCGTTCAAAGTTCTGGGGAATCACCGCACGGTAGTTGGGGTACGGTCCTTCGTAGAGCTTGGAAATCACCTGGATGGATTCGGTGCTGAACAAAATGTGGGTCGAAGACGCACGGGCCTCGATGGTGGCATCGGCCTTGGCCATGTGCAGAATCTGTTCCAGGGGCTTGCGGGGGACGATGACGCCATTGCTCAGGCTTGCGCCTTCTTGCTCGATGGCGGCACGGCCCAGACGGTGACCGTCGGTTGCAATCATGGAGACCTTGCCGTCGCCCGCTTCCAGGAAGATGCCGTTCAGGCTTAAACGGGTGGAGTCGGTAGAGGTGGCGAACTTGGTCTTTTCGACCAGGAATTCCAGTTCGCTCTTGGCAAAGTTCAGAGTTTCGCCTTCGTTCACTTCGGGGAACGGCGGGAAATCGCTGGCGTCGAAACCGGTGATGCTTGCCTGGCCCTTTTCGCTCCAGCGGATCTTGGCGAGGTAGTTTTCCACATCTACGCTTACGGTAGTGATGCTCGGATCTACGAGGCTCTTCACCAGTTCCAGAAGCTTGCGGGCGTTGATGACCACGGAACCATCGCGTTCACCTTCGACTTCTACCTTGACCCTGATGCCCAGGTCCAGATCCGTCGCGCTCACCTCGAGGACATTGCCTTCGAGCCTAAGGGCGAAGTTATTGAGAATCTGGATAGTGGACTTGTTCGGCACCGCGTTGACGGCGGCGCTAAGAGCATCCAGGAATACAGCTTTTTGGATTTGGAATTTCATAGATTAGGCACCCCTTTGAATGATAGTCGTTCCGACGAAAAATACTACAGCGATTACGGCCAGGGCCACGATGACCCACTTGTTCATGGAATTGGACTTTTTAGGCGTGAAATTCTTTGCATTCTGCATAGCACGCCTACGATCTCTCCGGCTCATAAAAAATCTCCATTGTTTTATGGAGTAAAAACTACTATTTTAAGAGTGAAAAAAGGAACGCTTATGGATAAAACAGTGCTAAATAAGCTGAAAAACCATGCCATGGGGTTTGCCTCTGCGACCCTGGTCCGTGTTGAACTG
Source organism: Fibrobacter sp. (assembly GCA_017503015.1). Taxonomy (NCBI): domain Bacteria; kingdom Pseudomonadati; phylum Fibrobacterota; class Fibrobacteria; order Fibrobacterales; family Fibrobacteraceae; genus Fibrobacter; species Fibrobacter sp. The sequence goes on from JAFVTX010000073.1 coordinate 58,175, forward strand.
GCAACCGAAGAAAGCCGACTCAAGACCAAGTTCCAGGCCCTGGGGCAAAAGCTCTACGGGGCTGTGCAGGACGACCTTCTGAAAGCCATCAAGGACGACCCGTCGGTGGTGGAAATTATCGGCGGCATCGAAGAAAGCCAGAAAAAGATTGCCGAACTGGAAAAGAAGCTTTCCAAGGAATCTGCGGGGAAGAGTGAAAAAGCTTGAGGTTCATGTTTTCCCGAGCAAGACCTCGGCGCCCAAGAACTACAAGATTTCCCTGACCAGGGTAATCGTGATGGTGGTTCTCCTGGCTTGCGCCATTCTCGGGTTCGTGCTGTTTTCGCCCCAGAAGATTGTGGCGAACCTCTCCGACGGAAACGTGCTTTCGGTGTACCGTCAGAACATGGCCATCAAGAAGGAGATTAAGGATATCCGCCAATCGGTGGACGAGTCCATCCTCAAGGCCGAAGAAACCAGGCTCTTGCGGGACAGCACCGTAAGCCTCAGCGGGCTCGGGTTCACCCTGGAAGAATCCGGCCGGGACATGCGTTCGGGAAGCGAACGCAAGAGCCTTGCCGAAATCGAGAAGACCTTCAGGCGCCTGCTTGCCCGGCTGGAGCAGGATTCCGTGACGGCGGCTATGGTGCCTGTGCTGCACCCATTTAAGAACAGCCACGCCGTCAAGAACCGTTTCGAAATGATTTACGACCACTTTACCGAGCAGGAACTGCCCCATCGTGGCATTGATTACGTGGCTGCCGTGGGCGATACCGTAGTGGCCACCGGTGCGGGCGTCGTGGCCGAAGTCCGCAACCATCGCGGGTTCGGGCTTTCCATGAAAATCGAGCACATGCCGGGCATCAAGACGTTTTATGCCCATCTGGGGCAGGCCCTGGTGCAGCCGGGCATGCGCGTTCGGCGCGGGCAGCCCATCGCCATCATCGGCGAGAGCGGCACGGAGTCCAGCGTGGCGCTCCATTACGAAATCCGCCTAGACGGCACTCCCATAAACCCGGAGGACTACTTCATAACGAAACAGTGATATGAGAGTAATGAGTTATCAGTAGTCAGTTATGAGTTTTTATATCCTCACCTCGCACTCCACATTACACATCTCTCATCTCCCTAGATCCTAGCCCCTAGATCCTAAATCCTAACCCCTATCCCCTAACCCCCATGACTCCTTTCGAACAGAACATCATCGCCCTCGTGTGGGATTGTGACAAGACCCTCATCAGCAGTTACATGCAAGAGCCGCTGTTCCGCCATTACAACGTAGATGGCGGCAAGTTCTGGCGGGAGGTAAACTCCCTCCGCGAATACTACGGCCGTAGCGGCGTGCACGTGAATCCGGACACCAGTTACCTGAACCACGTGCTGACCTACGTGAAGCAGGGGCTGTTCAAGGGCCTTTCGAACAAACTATTACATCAGTTCGGGAGTGAGCTCGTGTTCTATCCGGGGCTTCCTGAATTTTTCGGGAACATCAAGGGGCTGGTGGAATCGGACCCGAAATACAAAGCCTTCGATATCAAGCTGGAGCATTACGTGGTGAGCACTGGTTTTGCGGAAACTATCCGGGGGAGTGCAATAGCCCCCTTCGTGGATGGAATTTTCGGATGTGAATTTATCGAGACGCCGGCTCTCCCTGGTTTTGATACGGATGCGTCGAAGGTATGTGCCGCTCCTGCCGAAGGAGAAATCAGCCAGGTGGCCTGCGCCCTGGACAATACTTCCAAGACCCGCTACCTTTTTGAAATCAACAAGGGGAGCAACAAGTATCCCGACGATATCGACGTGAATTCCACCATCGCCCGGGGCGACCGTCGCGTGCCCTTCGAGAACATGCTCTACATTGCCGACGGGCCATCGGATGTGCCCGCTTTCAGCATCTTGAATTACAATGGCGGCTCTACCTTTGCGGTTTACCCGAAAGGGGACGTGAAGGCTTTCCGCCAGGTGGAAAAGATGCGCCAGGACAGCCGCGTGCAGATGTTTGGGGAGGCGGACTATACCGAAGGTTCACAGTCGTGGCTGTGGCTTACCGAAAAGGTCCGTTCCATCGCTGACAAGATTGTGGAGTCCAAGCAGGCGGCCATCAAGAACAGCGTCAGCGCCCCTCCGGGCCATTTGAGCTAGAATCTAGCCCCTAGATCCTAGCCCCTAACTTCTATTCCTCTCGCACCAGGCGTCCTTTCAGGTCGAAAAATTTCTTGCTCCGTGAATTGATTCTGGAGCGGTTTACGATATTTGACTTTTTCCGGATAGTCTGGGACTCTTCTTGATTGACGACTTCTGATGAACTGGAACTATGTTCTTCGGGGTTTTCTATTTCGGCGTTGTCTTTCGGGGCGGGTTCGTTGTAGAGCGCTAGAATTTCGCTTTCGGAAAGGGCACGGCTGTAGATTCTCAGGTCGTCGATGCAGCCCTGGAAATAGCTCCACTTGGAGCGGGTCCCGAGTCTGAGGGGAGCTGTCCCGTTTTGGACCTGCACACCGTAGGTCTTGTCGTATAAATCGTCCTGGTCTTTCTGGATACCGTTTTTAAACAAAGTAATCTTGTTGGATTCTATGTCGTAGCGGGCCACAAAGTGGATCCATTCTTTTTCTTGGATTTCTTCTTGCACGTAGCTTCCGGAACCGAGGCCGCCTTCTAGATTGAAGGCGTAGGCGGACATCCTGTTTGGCCTGTTTTCTTGGCCTTGGGCAAGGTCCTTGTTGTACATGCGGAATACCCATTCATGCTGGTGGGGCTCCCCTTTGCCCATCCAGTGCACGTAGCCGCCGGCTTCGGCATTCTGGAAGTTCAGCACTTCGGGGCTTACCCACACCGAAACCGTCAGGGCGCCTGTGGTGGAAATGCTGAAAACGTCGTTGTCCGGAATTTCCAGGTAGGCTCCGTTGCCGTCGAAGGCGACGCAGGAATTCTCGTTGCCGAAGCGGTCCGTGGAAAATGTGGCTCCGTGGTTTTCGGCGGTGGCGATTTCTGTGCCGGCATTGTTTTCGAAAGAGCCGTTGAACGGGTAATACGCCACAAGCCCTTCAGAAGGGATTGCGGCGTATTCTTCGGCTGCAACCGCGGTGGAAATCATTGCCACCAGATAAAGAACTTTACGGAACACTGCAAAACGACCCATCGTGAATAATGATATAAAATCTAATCCGTTTCGTCAGGTTCATTGGCGAGGTTTGTGAAAAAAACTTTTTACTCGTTTCAAAGGCAATTTTTCTTGCAAAAATACGTCTATACATGTAGGGACCATAAGGAGGATTTAAAAACACCCCTTGACATTATGTCAAATTTGATATATATTTATGAACCAGAACTACAAACCCATAGCATGGCTACATGAGCAACCTCAAACGCCACCTTTATCGCAAAAAGCAAGGATTGAGACAGGATACTTATTACGGTTATTGCAATCAGGAATGAAATTGTCGTTGCCGCAAAGCCGACCTATGCCTTCTATAGGAGCACATTGTCATGAATTGCGTATCAATGATGAGGATAAGACATGGAGACTTTTTTATCGGATTGATGTGGATGCAATTGTCGTAATTTTATGGACAGAAAAGAAAACGAACAAGACGCCTGATGAAGTTTTGGAACTTTGTCGCAAGCGCTTGAAATCTTATGACTCGAGGGACTAAAAATGGATAAACAGAAAAAAGAGCGCCTGGAGAAAAAAGGCTGGATAGTTGGTGATGTGGACAATTTTTTGGGATTAAGTCCTGCCGAAATGGCAATTGTTGAAATGAAGGTTGCTTTGGCAAAGGCACTTGTCAATAAGCGAAAGAGTTGCGGAAAAACCCAGGTTTTGGCGGCAGTCCTTGCGAACACAAGCCAGTCTCGATATGCAAAGGCTGAACATGCTGATGCAAGTGTTTCGCTTGAGTTGATGATTAAGATGTTTTTTGCCCTAGGGGCGAACAAGAGGGAATTGCTGAAAGTTCTATCCATCGTATAAAAAGACCAATTCATGACGACGGAGGGGGTAGGCGAAGACTACAGGCTTCGCCGAGGGGGAGGCTTCCCCCCTTGTAGTAAGAAAATTAGCGTTTTTGCCCTGCAATCCCTAACCCCTAACCCCTAGATCCTAATCTCTTATTATATATTTAAAGTCCCTAGACCTCGTTTTGGCGGGCGGGCGGTACTTTCCGTCAAGAAACCGGCGGGGTTCGGAGGCGTTCCATACTTTTGGAGGGCCTTTTAGGGGTTTGTCTAATCGATTTTGCTTTACTTTTAGGAGTTTTATGGCAAATAAGTGTAAGCGCGGAATCCTGATTAGCAAGACACCTTACGAGAAGCGCATCGCCATCATGGAAGACGGCGAACTTGCGGAATTGGTCGTGGAAAGCGTGTCTTCTACCAGGGTCCTGGGCAATATATATAAGGGTGTCGTTCAGAAGGTGCTTCCCGCCTTGAAGGCCGCGTTTATCGATATCGGTCTGGAAAAAGCGGGGTTCCTGCACCAGGACGACGCCATGGACAGGAACGAGCTGTTGCGCCGGGAATACGGCGACGACGGTGACGAGGAAGGCGCTTCCAAGGAAATCTCCATCGACGAGATTCTCCAGGAAGGCCAGGAAATTATGGTCCAGGTGGTGAAGGAACCTATCAGCACCAAGGGTGCCCGTCTGACGACTCATCTGAGTTTTGCAGGCCGGTTCCTGGTGTGCATGCCGGGTACCAACTTCGTGGGCGTGTCCAAGCGCGAGCGCGACCATGCCAAGCGTCGGGAATTCCAGAAGGTGGTCCGCCGCCTGAAGGCCCGCGACGTGGGCTATATCGTGCGCACCAACGGGCTGAACGAGTCCGAATTCGAAATCCAGAAGCAGATGCGTGAACTGGAGAGCAAGTGGGAACAGACGAAGTACAACTTCGAGACCATGCCCGCCGAGACCTGCATCTACGAGGAGTCGGATTCTATCGAGCAGACGGTCCGCGAATACTTTGGCGAGAACACGGACTACGTGTACATCGACAATCGGGACGAATACTTCGCCCTTCGCGACTACCTGAAGGTGCTGTCTCCGGACAAGCTGGACAAGGTGAAGCTCTGGAGTTCCAACGAGAGCCTGTTCGAGTATTTCAAGATTGAAAACGATTACGCCCGCTCCCTGCAGCGCCAGGTGCCGCTCCCCCGCGGAGGAAACCTGGTCATCGAGCAGACCGAGGCCCTGGTGTCCATCGACGTGAATACCGGTCCAAAGGTCCACGGCAAGGACCAGAGCAAGATCATCCTCGAGACCAACATCGACGCCTGCCACGAGATTGCAAAGCAGCTCAGGCTTCGCGACGTGGGCGGTCTTATCATCATCGACTTCATCGATATGGAGACCGACGAGGACCGCGAAAAGGTTTACCAGGAATTCCGCAAGGCGATCCGCCGGGACAAGGCACCTATCAGCCCCGCTCCCATTAGCCAGTTCGGCCTGATGGAAGTGACCCGCAAGCGCGTGCGCGTGAACCTGATGACCGAGAAGACGGAAATCTGCCCGGTGTGCCACGGCGGTGGTCGCATTGCCACGCTGGAATCTACCTTGGGCATGATCGACCGCTGGATGGCCCGCGCTCACGGCAAGGGAAAACTGAAGGAAGTGACCCTGGTGGTGAGCAGCCCCCTGGTGGACGTGTTCTGCAAGGACATGGCCCGTATGTTCCACTATCTGGAATACAAGCACAGCATGAAAATCGACCTGGTGGAAGACGAACATGCACATGTGAACCAGTTCTGGATGTACGACAAGGCGGGCGAGGATATTACGGACCTTTACAATTTCGCGTAAGGTCTTTGGCGCCTGCTCGACGATTGCTTAAGTCGCCGCCGGGTGCCGCCTCGAAACTGTGAATATGAGCCTTGCGGCTTTGCCGCAGGGCTTTTTTTATCTTAATTTTTAGGCGTTCAATTTTAAGGGCGCCCGTTGGCGCCGAAAAACGGAGATTGTTATGAATAGAGTAATTCTGGTTGCCGCTGCCGCCGCTGAGATGGCCGCGAAGGTAAAAGAAGTTGTGGACGCCGCCGCTGCCGCTGGCGTCAAGACCGCCGTGTATAAGCCCTGCGCAAATGGTGCCGAGGCGGCGGCGGAACTGAAGGAACACCGTTCCGCCGTGCTGATGGAGAAGATTGCCGCTGACTTCTTGCAGAAGGACTTTGCCTCTGTAGATACCGTGGTGGTGGAAGGTGCACAAGGCATGAACGACGTGCTGGCCCACAAGTTCAACGACGACCTCGCCACCGCCCTGGACGCGAAGGTCTATTGCAACGGCGAAGATGCCGACCTGTTCTGCCCGAACCGTATAATGCATTGCCCCAAGTGCCTCGCGAAGGAATTCGCCGCCCCCGCTGCCGAGCGCAAAACCAGCCAGGCCATGTTCCGTGCGGGCTTGCTCCTGAAGGCTTCGAAGGCGAAGAAGCGCATTGTGTTGCCCGAAGGTTCTGAACCTCGTACCGTTCAGGCCGCGAAGCTGGTCATTGACCGCAAGATTGCAGTGCCCGTGCTGGTGGGCAAGAAGGACGAGATCTTCAAGGTCGCCAAGGAACAGGGAGTTTCCCTCCCTGCCGATATCGAGATTATCGAACCGACGGCTGAACTTGCCGAAAAGTACGTGCCCACTCTGGTGGAACTGCGCAAGTCCAAGGGCATGACCGAAGAACAGGCCCGTGCGGCCCTCGCCGACAACGTGATGCTTGCCACCATGATGCTCAAGATGGGCGAAGTGGACGGCCTCGTTTCCGGCGCTATCCATTCTACCGCAGACACCTTGCGCCCGGCCCTGCAGGTCATCAAGTGCGCTCCCGGCGTCAAGTCCGTAAGCTCCGTGTTCTTTATGTGCATGCCCGGCAAGACCTACATCTACGGTGACTGCGCTATCAACCTGAACCCCACCGCCGAAGAGCTTGCTGGCATTGCCATGCAATGCGACGACACCGCCAAGGCTTTTGGCCTGCCCAGCCGTGTGGCAATGCTGAGCTACAGCACCATGAACAGCGGCAAGGGTCCCGACGCCGACTTGGTGCGCGAAGCTACCAAGTTGGTCAAGGAAGCCCGCCCCGAGATGCTGGTGGATGGCCCGCTGCAGTACGACGCCGCTACCGTCGAAAGCGTCGGCTCTCTGAAGGCCCCCGGAAGTTCTGTGGCCGGCAAGGCAACCGTGTTCGTGTTCCCGAGCCTTTCTGCCGGTAACATCGGCTACAAGGCCGTGCAGAGGAGTGCCCACGGCACTATCGCCATTGGTCCTATGCTCCAGGGTCTTGCCAAGCCGGTGAACGACCTCTCCCGTGGCGCCCTGGTAGAAGACATCGTTTATACCATTGCGCTGACTGCCGTTCAGGCAAATTAAGACCGTTCGCGCTAGACTTTGGCAATCAAGTACAGGGCTGGCGCTCACTCTCGCCACCGCCCCAGTTTGATAACAGGGGCTTTGTGGCTCACAGAAGACCGTTCGCGCTAGACTTTGGCAATCAAGTACAGGGCTGGCGCTCACTCCCACCTAAAGGTGGCCATGTACACTAAGCACTAAAGTGCTAAGTATTCAAAGGTCGCCACCATGCCTCGTTAATACGAGGCACTTGTGGCTCACGGGGTAAATAACGACAAGGGAGGGCTCAGCCCTCCCTAACAGCCCATATTCGACCGTTCGCACTGTTTTATTCTAAACTTGAAAGCACCGTGTTTGCGGTGCTTTTCTCGTTTATTTCTTCCCGACTTTCGCGTTCAGTTTTTTCTGGATTTCTTTCAGGTGCCAGCGCCCCCGCCGGTCTTCTAGGAAGTAGTCTGTGCGCACACCACGGGCAAGCCCCTTGTCGATATACTTTTGGGATTCGGTGTAATTTTTTGCGTCCAGGTAATACTCCGCAAGAAAGAAGTAATTGTATATGTCCCCTGGGTCGTCTTTTAGGGCCATTTTCAGATACTTCTCGGCGAGTTCTTTATCTGGCCACGAAAGGATAATAGGAATGTAAGGCAGCAGTTGATGTGCCCGGCCAAGAACTTGGTAGTTCTTAGTGGCGGTGGCTACATCGCGAACCTTTGCGGCCACACCATCTTTTACAGCGGCAAGTGGGTTTTTCTCTGCGCCCCACATGGAAACGGAAGCCGCGTAGATGTGGGCGATTTCCCGATTTTTCGGATAGCGATTGTAGGCTTTTTCGCTGAGTTCTTTTAGGCTGTCGAGTTTGGCCTTTCGCTTGCTTTTGTCAAAGGGTACAAAGCGGAAGGCAAAATAGACGCTCTTGACCAGGCCTTCGGTTGCTTTTTCGTGAATGGAATTATCGTTCTGTGCGCGTTTGTACGCAGCAATCATTAGGTCTGCGTTTTTTTTGTCCGCCTTGTCTCCATTGGCCCGTTCTGCGCGAGCCCCATAGCAGGAATCCGCAAATGCCAAATCAGAATTTGCAAAACAGCAAATGGCGGCGAAGAGGAGGATGGTAACGAACCGAACTGGGGTACATTGCATTCTTTTACCTCGGACCTGGATCCTTCCCCTATCGCCTTCAGCTCAAGGGCTCAGGATGACGCGACGCGTCATTTCCTTCCCTTGCCTTTTCCGGAGAAGTAGTCCTGCTGGCGGGTGGCGCCAGGCACGGCGTGCCATAGTGTCCCGTTGGGATTGATCTTCTTGCGTTCGTTGACGGCGTATTCTATAGGTACGTGGCTGAACTGTTCGTTCATGCTGCCCACCACCATGTCGGTCTTGCCCGCCATGCCTGCGTGCACAGCACTTTCGGCCAGCTGGAAACAGAAGATGGCGTCGGTTCCCTTGGCGGGAATGCTGCGGACCATGTAGCTCGGGTCAAAGTACTTGATGTTGACTTCTTTGCCCACTTTATCGAAATGGTTCTTGATTTCTCGGGTCAGGAATTCACCGATGTCGTTTTTCAACACATTGCCGCTGGCGTCTTTGCGTTCCGGCAAACCCTTGAACAGCTCCTGTCCGGCACCTTCGGCCACGGCGATGACGGCATGGGTCTTGCCGCTGCTGTAGCGGCTTTCGAGAGCCTTGAAAAGTCCGTTCTCGCCTTCCAGCGTGAAGGGTACTTCGGGAATGAGGCAGAAGTTCACCACCGTGGTGGCGAGAGCCGCGTAGGCGGCGATAAATCCGGAGTCGCGACCCATGAGCTTTACCAGGCCAAGACCGTTGAATGCCCCGTTGGCTTCGTTGTGGGCGCTGGTAATGACGTCCGTGGCGCTGAGCACAGCCGTCTCGAAACCGAAGGTGCGGTCAATCAGGTTCAGGTCGTTGTCGATGGTTTTCGGAATGCCGATAACAGAAATGGGCTGACGACGCTTCTTGACTTCTTCGGCAATAGCGTGAGCCCCCCGGAGGGTTCCGTCGCCGCCGATACAGAACAGCACGTTGATGTTCAGGCGCATGAGGGTATCCACCATCACGGAGGGTTCCTGCATGCCGCGGGAGCTCCCCAGGATAGTGCCGCCGTCATCCTGGATGGCGTCTACCACGTCGGGGTTCAGCATGATAGGCGGATAGCCGTAGGCCGGGTTCAGCCCGCGGTAACCGTAGGGGATACCGAAGATGTTGCGCACGCCGTAGTCGAACCACAGCACCTGAACAAGACCTTTGATGACGTTGTTGAGGCCGGGGCAAAGGCCGCCGCAGGTCACAATGCCTGCACGGGTCCAGGCGGGGTCGTGGAAAATCGTTTCGCGGGGGCCTGCCGCTTCTAGGGAGGGGATCGCCTTCCCGCTATCGACAAATTTTTTGATACGGTTCACGTCGGTGGTGAGGCTGATGCGGTCGCCGTCGGAGACGAACGGCACGCCTTTCATGGGGGATTTCAAGGTTCCCGTTCCCACTGTTTCTATGGAGAGGTCGTATTGTTCCGGATTGTTGAGAATATCTTCTTGCGTCATGCCTAAAAAATACAAAAAAGATCCCCGATTAGGTCGGGAATGACATTTTTAGACCGGCAAACCCCTAGCCCCTAAATCCTAGATCCTAATCCCTATATTTCCAGCGGTGGGAAATGTATCTTGGTGCGGAGTCCCGGGTTCGCGTTTTCCATTTCGATTTTCATGTTGGTGAGGGTGCAGAGTTTTTTCACCATAGAAAGACCGATTCCCGTTCCGCTTGTGCGGCGGGTCATTTCGTTTTCGACGCGGTAGAATTCCTGGAACACCTTTTTCATTTCGGCGGGCGGAATGCCCGGACCGTAGTCGCGCACCGCCAGGTACACGTCGGTATCCTTGATACGGAGCTCGATGACAATCATCTTGTAATCCGCATCCTTGGAGAACTTCAACGAGTTGTCCACCAGGTTCATCAAGATTTGCATGATGGCATCCCGGTCCATCATCAGGGTGATATCCCGAACGTCGGTGTCCGAAGAAACGGTGAGCTCGAAACCGTGCTTTTCTACGTTCTTGCTGTAGGTGGCCACAAAGTCGTCCAGCACGGCCTTGGGCCTGTCCTTGGCAAGCTGTACATTCCAACGGTCTCCATCCAGTTTGGACAAATTAAGAACATTCTGGATTAGGCGCGTAAGTCTGTCTGCCTCGCTGGCGATTTGGTTGTAGTACTTTTGTTTTTTCTCTTCGTTTGCCACCCAGGAGTTCTGCAACAGTTCGGCGTACATGCGGATAGAGGTCAACGGCGTTTTCAGCTCGTGACTCACTGCTGAAATAAAGTCCTGCCTTTTCTTGGCCAGGTTCAGTTCGCTTCGGGTCAGGCGGTATATAGCCACGAGACCGCCGCCCAAGATGATAAGCACTACGGCTCCAAGGAAAATCAAGAAAGAACTGCCCCTGGAATCGTCCCTGTTTTTCATGTGCATTGTCAGAGAAATCTTGTTGAGGGGCGGGATCAACTTGGTAGAGAAAATTTCTTGGGAATCATCGTGTGTGCCAAAAGAAAGCAATGTTCGCGGCCCGTCCTTGAATTCCAGCACCAAGTCTTTTTCGAGGGGGTAGAACTGGGTTTCGTTCTTGACCAGGCTATTCAGGTAGACTTTGGTATCGACGATGTAGCCCTGGATATAGAGTTCGCTGCCCCTGGTCACGTTGCGGTAGAATACGATGTAGTCGCTGTTGACTTTCGCCATGAAGGGCTCGATTTCCACTTCGAAATTGTAGGTCACCGGTGTAGAGGTCAAGCTGTCTATGTTCTGGGATTCGGCGTTGAAGGCCAGGTTTTCTTTTTCAGATGCCGTTTCAATTCGGTGGGGTCTGGCGGATTCTTCTTTTTCGCTATGGCCTAATTTGGGGTCTTGTTTGTAGATGTGGTCAATGACCTTTTCCACGGAATCTCTAGGCTGGGCCATAGCTTCGATACCGCGGTTTTCAATATTTAACTCGTCCAGAATGTTCTTGATTTTATTGCGGACTTCTTCACGGCGTAACCGTTCGCTTTGGGGAATCTGTTCCAAAAGGATTTCGCCGAAACGGCCTTCGGGCAAGAACGGCGTGCGGAGCGTGTTGTCTGGAGTGAGCTGGAAATGCCCCACAAGGCCCGCATATTGGCTGGTGACGGGGTAGTCCACCAGTTCGGAGAGGGTGTTTTCTTCGCCACCGATGACCTGCACGGTTCGAATGAACCCGTATTCGGAATAGGAACGTTTTTCTTCGACGGCCAGGTCGCGGGCAAGCCTCTGGTTCAGGGTGTTGGCCACGAACATGGCATGCCCCGTATACAGGGAGTTTGTACCCAGCTGCAACTGAGAATACGCCTGGTAAAGAAGAATTACCAGGGGTATCGTGATGACAACAAAGATGGAGGCAAAGATTACGTGGACTTTGTGCATTCAGGCGTAGAACACATCTGGTAGCCTTCCCCGCGGAACGTTACCAGGAACTTCGGGTGGGAAGGATCGTCTTCGATTTTCTTGCGAAGCTTGGTGATGTGGATATCTACGGTACGGGTATCTACGGAGTCGGCGTTTTCGTAGCCCCAGACCTTGCGCAGCAGTTCGGAGCGGGGAACGGCGTGATCGCGGTTGGTCCACAGGTATTCCAGAATTTCCACTTCCTTGCGGGTAAACGCAATCTCTTCGGTGCCACGGGTACCGCGGTATTCGCGGAAATCAATCTTCAGGTTGCCCGCCACCAGCTTGCCTTCGTTTTCGGCGCTCTGGCGACTGCGGCGCAGCACTGCCTCGATACGGGCAAGCAACATGGGCACAGAGAAGGGCTTGGGAATGTAGTCATCGGCACCGTACTTGAGACCGTTGATGATGTCCTCGTCGGAATTCTTGGCAGAGAGGATAATGATGGGCGTACTCCTGTCTTTTTCGCGAATCCTGTCGCAGACGGTAAAGCCGTCGATACCAGGAAGCATCAAGTCCAGAAGGATTAGTCCATACTGGCCGGTCAGGGCTTCGGCAAGGCCCGTTTCGCCGTCGGCGCAGTGCTTCACGTTGTAGCCATTCAGTTCGCAAAGGTCTACAAGACCCTCGGCGATGGCAATTTCGTCTTCGATAATGAGAATGCTTGTGTTGCTAGAGTTCAGGCTCATCTTGATTCCTTTCAATTCAAATTCTAGAGGGCGAATCCACCACCCACTTCGAGAGTCATGTTGCCGGCATCGACTTCCTTGGGATAGTCTCCGCCAAAGTAGTACTTGAAGTTGCAGTAGGCTGCAATGGGAATAATGGGGAGCTTGGCACGGACACCCACCAGGGCGTGACCACCGATGCTGGTTTTCAGGCCTTCATCCATGGCCTTGTCCTGCACCTTCTGCTTGAGTGTCTGACCGAGGGTTTCGAGTTCCTGGACTTTCTGCTGCAGGGCTTCGGGGTCAAGACCTTCCTTGTTGGCGACGCTCTTGATCATTTCGGAAATAGCGGGGTCGTCGATGATTCCCTGCACAAAGCTCTGGTTCAGCACGAAGGTGTTCAGGTGGTAGGTCACGCCACCGCCAATATAGGGGCGGATGACGGGGATAAAAGTCAGCGGATAGGTGATGGACACGTCCAGGCCGCTAGCCACGAACTTGGGGTTGGCCTTGCCGAAAGGAGTGCCTGCCAGTTCAATTTCCAGCGGGAGCGGTTCGGCAACGCCGTCGACATAGAGGGCCGCATCGTAGGAGCCGAACTGGATGTTGTAAGTAGCTTCGATGTCGATGATGGGCAAAATGTCAATCCACAGCTTAAAGCCGAAGCCCTGCATGGTGCCGTCGAAACCCTCGTGACCGAACTGGATGCCTTCGGTTACGGGAAGTACTGGACCAGCCTTCATCTTGGTGCCGAATCCGGGGGCGTAGTGGCCACCGATACCGATAATAGCGAAGGACTGGGTGGCGAGCAGGGCCGCCGCTGCAAGAATGACTTTGAAATTCATAGTGATTCCTCGTTGAAGCTTTACAATGAAACAATATAAATTTTTGTCGGGCGTGCAGGTTGAAACAAACGAAAAAGCCCGCATTTTGCGGACTTTTCATCGGCGGTTTGCACTTGTGCGGTCCCGCTACTTGATGGCCGGAACGATCAGTAGCACTTTCTGGCCCTTACGCACCGCAATCCGGTCGAACTTGTACACGCCTACGGTCTCTCCGTGGGGGCCTATGGCCGCCACATTCACGTCATGACTACCCGGCTCTACCGGTATGCGGGTCATGTGAAAAGAACCCGGCAAGAACAGTCCTACCCGCAGGTCGGCCTGTTCCAGCTGGGTTTGGCCCACGTCTACCGCGATGTTTTTCAGCAGGTCAAAGATGCCGTTGCCGGTGTTGGTGGCCTCCTTGGCCTTCTGGGCGGCAATAGTCCGCAGAATCACGCGGACCGCCGTGCGGGTAATGACGGTATTCCGCTCGTCATCCATGTTCTGCCGGAGTTCCTGGTCCACGTCCATGACTTTCTCGGGCTTGATGCGGGTCTTGCCGTCAAGCGATACTTCAAACTGGTTCACGCGGCTCTTGTATGTGCGGACTTCGGGCAGGGCAAACCCGATGTGGAAGGTCTCGCTTCCGGCGCCGGGCACGGGAGGCGCCACCAGCGTAAAGGACATCTGCCTGCCGGTTTCGCCGTCCTTGTAGTAGAGGTTCATGGCACCTGCGCTCACGAAAGTTCCCGACAGGTACATCTCGCCGAGGATGGGGCTGTGACCCGCATAGCCCAGCACGATGATTTCTTGCCCCTGCTCGTGTACGGCGGTGGCCTTGGGCGTAGCTGGCAGTTCCGGCTTTTTCAACGCACGGATCTCGTCTTCCCTTTCGGCACGGCGCAGGCTCTCGGTGGCAAACTCGAAGAACTCCTTCGGGAGCCCCATCTTGCCTTCGTCGTAGGCCTTGATGGCCTTTACATAGGCGATGGCCGCCTCGTCGTTGTCGCCGTCCAGCTCATAGACCAGGGCTTGCAAATAACGCAGGTAGCCGTTGTCGTTTACTTTGTCCTTATCCTTCTGGTACAGGGCGTTCATGGCAATCTGGGAACGCTTGACTTCTACCAGGGCGCCGTCAATATCCATCTTGGCCAGGTAGTTCAGAATCTGGTACTGGTAAAGGGTCAAGAGCTCGAAGGGCCTTGCACGGTAGGGACGGGTGTTGTCGTTTGTGAGAACCGCCGCCGCCTCGTTGGTCACGGACTTGGTGTAAAGATCCTCGTAAATCTTTTCGGCCTGAGAGAGGTTCTTGATACTTTCGTCAAAGTTACGGTTGTAGTGGTGGAGGATTCCCAGGTCGTAGTAGTACAGGAACTCGCTATTGCTTCCGTAAAGGTCGTCCTTCTCCTTTTTCACCTCGGCGATGGTGGCCTCGAAGCCTTTCTTTTCCAGCGTCGGGGCAAGAGTCTCGTAACGCGTCATGGACTTGTTGGCACATGACGCTAAGAGGAATGCAATTAGCAGAAGGAGGAGACGTTTCATAGGAATCCTAGACTGGAGATGTGAAATGCGAGATTAGTTGTCAGTCATGAGTAGTCAGTTGTGAGTTCTTATAATCGCGCCTTCGGCGCCTAATTTTATACTGAGAACTGAAAACTGACAACTCGTTACTAATTCCACACTACACATTGCACCGCAGGTGCTTTACATCTTCACGCTGTCTTTGGACACGTACTTCTTGATTTTCTTGTCGCCCACCCAGACCTTGCGGTGGCTCTGGATGTCGGTGAGTTCCAGGTCCACCTGGTAGTAGATGACCTGTTCGCCGCCTTCCTGGTCCACGATGGAATTGAGGGTTCCGGTGAGCATCAGGTCGGCGCCGATTTCTTGGCCTGCGTCCTTGCGGGTCTCTTCGGTGGCGTTGCCGGCCTGGCTCGCCAGTTCGTTACGCAGTTCGGCGCGTTCTTCGGCGTTGGCCACAAAGTCGGCCTTGCCCGAATTGATGAGGGCACGTTCCATGTCCTTCACGAAGGTTTCTACGTTGATGTGTTCGTGGCTCTTGTTGCGGATCTTGCCGATGACCACCGTCGGAACGATTCCGTTCTTCTGCTGGATCATGGTCTGGTACCAGGGGCGGTTCAGGCAGTCGGTAATCATCTCGTCGGCCACCAGGCGGGAGTCGGTATCGTTCCAGGCGCCGGAAAGGTCGGTGACGGAGTTTTCGTCGATACGGGTGACCTTTTTGCCACCGGAGCAGCCCATGAGGGCGGCGAGACTTGCGCAAAGGCAGAGTGTCAAAATCTTGGACATGGTTTTCTCCTGTTTTCAGGTTTAAAGTTTACAAAGGTTAATATAGCTAAATAAGTTGCCAAGACCAACAAAAAAGCCCCGGCTTGGCCGGGGAATCTTGAATCCGCGCTAGGCGCGGAACGACACTTGGACAGTCGCGGCGTTTGCGTCGCGAGAATTATCTCTTGTACTTCTTGCCCTTGGAAGCGTCCAGAGTGACTTCGGCGGTTTCTTCGCCACGGACGGTCACCAGTTCTTCGGCAGAGCGGCCGTTGCTGCATTCGGCGCGGACAACGTGGTCGCCGGCGTCGAGGCTCGTGATGGTGAGGGCGGCGCCGTCGGTCTTGTCGGCGTTGTCGCCGTCAACATAAATGAGGCACTTGCCGGGGATGGTGGTCACCTTGATGTTGCCCTTGGGAATCTTGGTGCCGAAGTCGAACTTGTTGCGCTTGTCGTTGCCGGGCCACACGTTCACGCGCTGGTTCACCAGTTCGAAGCCCTGGTCAATAACCACCAGGGTCTGGCGGCCGGACTGGACGGACTGGTTTTCAATGGGGCTCTTGCCCAGAAGTTCGCCACCCAGGTAAACGTCGCTGTTAGGCGGGTTGGTAATGATGGTCACGGTGGCAGCCTTGCCACGAGGAGGTGGATCGTCGTCGGCGACGGCGGAGGTGAAAAGGAATGCGACCATCAAGGCCAGAATGTACAGTTTCTTCATGGATTACTCCTGTTTGTTTATATAAAACTCAGTTTTCTTGATGAATATAAATTTTTTTCTGCCAGAAAAACGGAAAAATGCCAAAAAAGCCCGAAATGGTACGCTTTTCTCCTCCTACGTCATCCTCGCGAAGGCGAGGATCCATACTTTTCATACCTGCATAAACCCCACATCCCAAATCCCACACCTCACATTCCACATCAAACATCTATTTTCTATCTTCTTGGATATGAAAGCCCTCTACCAGAAAATCCGCGTCTTTGACGGAAAAAGCTACGGTCTGTACCGCTCCCTCGCCGACAAGGCCTGGGATTTCGGCGACTTTACGCTGGAGTTTCTGCACGTGCAGGGCGACCCCTTTGCGCCGGCATCGCGGATTCTGGTGACCGCCCCCCTGCAGACCCTCGGCTACGGCGGGGAGTGGAGCGGCTCCTTTGAGCGCCGCTTGGCCATTTCGGACTATTTGCTCCGCAGGCTCAGCAAGAACGTTGCAGAACGCTTTCCCGAAAAGAACGCCGCCATCGAGATGGAAGTTCCCGGGCCGGAAATGCTGGTGCGGAACGCCCTCTGGGTGGATAACGGCATGCTCCGGGCAAGCCTTGCGGTGCGGCTCCCCGGCGAGGGCCGCAAGATCCAGGCGGAACTGGCGGCAGAAATTTTGACCATGACGCTTCCTGACCTGCTTTCGGCAAGCCTTTACTGCACTCCCGAAATTCTTGCGGGCGTGGAGGAAAGTTTCCAGGTGCTGGATACCCGTCGCGCCATCCTGGAGGAACTGTCCGGGCGGGGTCTTGTGGCCTTCGTGCCCGACGGGGCGGTGCTTCCCAGGGAGTCGGGCCTTTCGGAAAAGCCCCTTTCGGGAGCGGTCCCCTTCAAGTCGCCCGAAGAACTGGCGGTGACTTTCGACATCGGCGGAAAGAGTATTCGCGGCATGGGAATCCCGAAGGGCGTGACGGTCATAACCGGTGGCGCCTACCACGGGAAGTCCACCCTCCTCGACGCCCTGGTCCGTTCCGTCTATCCACACGTTCCGGGGGATGGCCGCGAAGGAATTGCGGTGGAAGAATCCGCGTTCAGGGTGGGCGTCGAAGACGGACGCTACGTGCGGGAGACGGACATTTCCGCCATGGTGCGGGACTTGCCCGGCGGTGTCTCCACCAAGAATTTTTCTACCGAAAAGGCTTCGGGCTCTACCAGCGAGGCGGCGAACCTGTTGGAGGCCATGGAGACGGGCTGCAAGACTTTCCTCATCGACGAGGATTCGTCGGCGGTGAACTTCCTCATCCGCGACCGGCGCGTGCGGGCCCTGCTGGGCGACGACCGGGAACCCCTGATTCCCCTTACCGACCGTATCCGCACCTTTGTGGATATGGGATTCAGCTTCATTCTGGTGGCCGGTGCCTGCGGAGACTTTTTGAGCCTTGCGGATAACATCGTGGTGATGGCGGAATACAAGGCCGAATGCGGGAATTCAAAGGCGCGTGAGCTTTTCGGCGCCTGCGATATGGGTACGCAGGTCGAGCCTTCTGGAGGTGGTGCGACAGGCGCCGTTACGCTCCCTGTTCCTCGGTCCTTCGCCGAATTCGCGAAGCCCCTTTTGCCGAAGGTGCGGCCAGCTTCTGCCGTGGAGCGCCAGGTAAAAGTCAAGCTGAACGGCGACAGCCTGCTTCAGGTGGGCCTGCTTACGGCCGACGTTTCCAAGTGCGGCCTTCTGGTGGACAAGTCCCAAAGGCTTGGCGCCGGATACCTGGCGCTGAACCTGTGCCAGAATCCAGAAGATTCCGGCCTGAGAGAAACTGCAGACAAACTATGTGAAAAGATTCGCAACGTTGGGTTCCGCAATCTGCCTCAGGGCATGAGCCGCCCCATGAGCCTGCCCCGTGCCGTTGATGTAGCGGCGGTACTGCTTAGGATGCGGTAGTTTTTACGCCAGTTCCTTCGCCAGCTGCTTCAGGGCGGCCAGGGATTCGGCAGAAAGGGAACTCTTTACCGTCACCGTAGTTTCGCACAAGGTAACATTCTTGAGGGTGGACAGGATTTCGGCCATCTTCTTTGCGGCCATGGGCGCCCAGGTGCCGTTCTCCACGATTCCCACCTTGCGGTTGCTGTAGTTCTTTGCCTTCAGGTGGTTCAAGAAATCTTCCATCACGGGGAAAAGTCCCGCGTCGTAGGTGGGAGCCATCACTACCATGCGGTCGTAGCGGAATGCGTCTTCGATGACTTCTGCCATGTCGCTCCGGGCAAGGTCGGAGACTACGACCTTTGGCACTCCGGCACCTTCAAGCTCCTTCGCGAGAACCTGCGCCGCCTTGGCGGTGTGTCCGTAGATGGAGGCATAGGCGACAAGCACGCCTTGGTCTTCGGGAGCGTAACTGCTCCAGGTGTTGTACTTGCCGATGTAGTACTCCAGGTTTTCTGCAAGAACGGGTCCGTGGAGCGGGCAGATGGTCTTGACGCCCAGGGACGCTACCTTCTTGAGCACGGCCTGCACCTGGTTTCCGTATTTGCCCACGATGTTGAAGTAGTAACGTCTGGCTTCGCAGGCCCAGTCGTCGGGGTCGGCGTCGTAGATGCCGAACTTGCCGAAGGCGTCGGCGGAGAACAGCACCTTTTCGGTCTGCTCAAAGCTGAACAGCACCTCGGGCCAATGGACCATGGGAGCTCCGATGAACTGCAAGGTGTGCTTGCCCAAGGCAAGAGTGTCGCCTTCTTTGACGGTGAGTTTTTTCACGTCGGCAGGGAGTTCCATGAACTGCGGGAGCAGCGCAAACGCCTTGGCGCTTGCAACAAGAGTCGCATCGGGGTAGAGCGCCACGAATTGGGCGATTCCGCCGGCGTGGTCCGGTTCCAGGTGGTGGATAATCAGGTAGTCGGGTTTTCGCCCTGCAAGGGCCGCCTGCAAGCCCGCCATCCATTCCGTGACCTTGCGGCTATCTACCGTGTCGGTCACCGCAATCTTTTCGTCGTCGATTACAAAGGAGTTGTAGGCCATGCCCGCAGGCACCATGTACTGCCCCTCGAAAAGGTCGATGTCCGTGTCATCTACGCCGATATACTTGATGGAATCGCTAAAGTCTTTCATGTAAACCTCTTTTAAAGACAAATATAGAATGCCGCAATTGTTCTGTACAAAACGCCGCGGTTCCCCGACAAGGCCACCCGCCCCATCTACCTGTAGAAGTTCATGTTGAACCAACCTTTTTTGCCGTCTTCAGTGAGGGCTATGCCGCAAGAAAGCTTGGTGTAGGCGGAATTCCGCATGTTCAGGTAATGCCCGATGTAGGTGTAGTCTTCGTCTTTGTTGGGGTCGCGTTCTCCGCTGGTCACCAGGGCCTTTTCGTCATCCCACATCATTTTCAAAAATCCCTTGACCACGGCTGTGGCACTTGCTCTCCAGGAGGTGGAAAAGTTCGGACCTGAATTCTGTGCCCCGATACCACACATGCGCGTGTGACCGTGTGGGGTGTTTTCGGCAAGGTCTGCGGCGGCCTGCTGCACGGTACACCATTGAACATCTTCGTCGGCAAGTTCTAGGGGAGCAACTCCTTCGGTGGCCCGGTATTCGTTGGCAAGTCTCAGGCATTCGTCTCTCCAGCCGTCGTCAAAGAATGTGTATTTGTTCTCGTATTCCTGCAGTGGTGTCAGGGCGGATGCTGCAGATAACTCGGGGTCGGTCGTTCCGGCTGATTCGGGTGTTGTCCCGGAAGATTCAGATGTCGGTGTATCAGAAGATTCCGTAGAAGTCGGTTCCGTCGATTCAGCGGACTCTGGCAAAGTCGTTTCCGAAGATTCCGGCAAGGCGAAGGAGGATGACGAATAATCTTCGTTGCCGTCGTTTCCCGGATCTGACTGATTCTCTCCGGTTTCAGTCTGGACCTGTGCCTGTCTTGCATCTGCAGGGCTGCTGGCGGAACTGTCACAAGCAGCCAATGCAAACGCCACAAAGGCGATCGCAAAATAACCCAATCCCTTTTTCATTTTTTCCTCTGTTCGCTGAGAAATGCCCAGTGAGAATTAGTAGAAGTTGACGTTGAACCAACCGGTAGTTCCGTCTTCGGATACTGCGATACCGCAGGCGACCTTGGTGTAGTCACCCCGCATATTCTTGTAGTGCCCGATGTAGGGGTAATCTTCGTCCTTGTCCAGGTCCCGCTCCCCGTTTTCTACCAACTCCTTTTCGCCCCACATCATGTCCAGGTAGTACTTGGCCACGTCGGCGGCCTTGCGACCGTTGGCCATGGAGGCGTTGGGGCCGGAATTCTGGGCCCATTCGCCGCAATCACCAAAGTGACCATGGGCCTTGTTGGACGCCAGGTCGGCGGCAGCCTGCTCGTCGGCGCATTTCTGCTTTTCTTCGTCGGCAAGGGCGACGGGTTTAAGGTTTTCGGTGGCGCGGTACTCGTTGATAATCTCCAGGCACTGTTCGCGCCAGCCTGCTTCGTCCATGCCGGCGATGACAGGCGTGCCGGAGCTGGAATCATCGGAACAGCCCGTGAATAGGGCAGCGGCGCAGATGGCAGAGGTAATGCCGATTTTGCAGAACATGTTCATAAACACTCCCTTGAAATATTTAACACCAATGTAAATAAAAAAAATGGTTCATGTGTGATTCTAGAAAAAATCGGACTTGACACCTAAGTCCTAATGAGTATATTTTGCCATAATCATGGCCGCAAAAGAAATAACAGTCGATGCCGCTCTCGAAAAAGGCGAAGAACTGACCGCCTTCGTGGAGTCCATGCTGGAGCCATACGACCCCTCGCCCAAGGCGACCATCCAGGTGGACGTGGCCATCGACGAGGTGTTCAGCAACATCGTCATGTATTCCGGAGCCAAGACCGTAACGGTGGTCGCCAACCTGGATGAGCCTACGTCCGTGTTCTCGCTTACCTTTATAGACAAAGGAAATCCCTACAATCCCCTGGAAAAAGAGGATCCGGATGTTTCCTTGCCTGTGGAGGAACGGGAAATTGGGGGGTTGGGCATCTTTTTGGTGAAGAAAACCATGGATGACGTGCACTACGAACGCAAGGCCGACCAAAATTATTTTACTATTTACAAGAAAATTAAGTAGAGGTACAAGATGAAAATCGAACAGACTCGTGACAATTCCACATTGACCCTGGCTTTGGAAGGTCGTCTGGATACCATTACCGCTCCCGAGCTGGAGCAGGTCGTCAATGCGAACCTGGAAGGGCTCACTGCCTTGATTTTTGACTTTGCCAAGCTGGAATACGTGTCCTCTGCCGGACTCCGCGTGCTGCTCAGCGCCCAGAAGAAGATGAACAAGCAGGGCAAGATGGAAGTCAAGAATGTTTGCGCCGAAATCATGGAAGTCCTGGACATCACAGGTTTCAGCGATATCTTGACGATTGTCTAGAAAATCTTTGCCGCCAGTTCAGGTGCGAACTTGGACAGGTAACCCTGGGCAAGCAGGATTGTTATCAAAGCAGGCAATATCCACTTGAAATAAATCTTGATGAGTGTGTGGCGAGGGAGTTTCAATCCCTCGCCTGCGTTCATTTCGTCAAAGAACTTTTCTTGTCCCCAACCGTAACGGCTGCTGCAGAACACCACCATAAATATGGCGCCTGCAGGTAGCATGGTGTTGCTCACGATAAAGTCTTCCAGGTCCAGCACGCAGCTGCCGGGGCCAAAGGGCTCGAATCCCGAAAGCACGTTGAACCCGAGGGCGCAGGGGAGCGACATCAGGAACACCGCGACCATATTCCAGTAGGCCACCTTCCGGCGCTTGAAGCCCTTCAGGTCCATCCAGAAGGCGACGATGTTTTCAAACACGGCAATAAGTGTGGAGAGAGCCGCGAAGGACATGAACAGGAAGAACGCCGCCCCGCAGAACCGGCCCGCGGGCATCATGGCGAACACGTTGGACAAAGTAACGAAGATAAGCCCGGGCCCTTGCGCTGGGGACTGCCCGAAGGCAAAGCACGAGGGGATAATGATAAGGCCCGCCACCAGGGCCACGACGGTATCCAGCGCGCAGATGCTGGCGGCCTCCTTGGTCAGGGAATGCTGCCGCTTGATGTAACTGCCAAAAATCATCATGCTGCCGATGCCGATACTCAGGGTAAAGAAGGCATGGGCAAATGCGGCGAAGATGGCATCTCCCACGCCCTTGCCGGACTGGGTCAGTCGTTCCAGGGAAGGCAACAGGTAGAATTCCAGACCCTTGCCGGCCCCGGGGAGCGTCACCGCACGAATGGCAAGCAGGATCATGATGACAAACAGCGCAATCATCATCTTCTTAGTAATGCGTTCCACGCCCTTCTGGAGCCCGAGAGACACGATGCCGAGACCCATGACGATGGCGACGGTCATCCAGAAAATCAGGAGGGGCGGGTTCGAAAGCATCTCGCCGAAACCGCTTGCAATCTGGTCTGGCGTGCCCTTCAGGAATTCGCCGTCGGTGAGCATCTTGTAGAAGTAGAAGAACATCCAGCCCGTGACTACGGAGTAGAACGCCATCAAGATATAGTTGGAGGCGATCAGCGGGAACTTTGCCCAGTGCCACTTGGTGCCCTGCTTTTCGAGACGGTCGAAGGCCATGCCGACGCCGCTTTTTCCGCCACGGCCAATGGCCAGTTCTGCCATGAGCACCGGGAGCCCGAGAAACAGCAGGAACCCGAGATAGGGCAGCACAAAGGCCGCGCCGCCGTATTGCCCTGCGATGTAGGGGAAACGCCACACGTTGCCAAGGCCAATGGCACAGCCTGCGGCAATCAGCAAAAATCCAAGTCTTGTCTTAAAAGTCTCGCGTTCTCTTTTGTGTTCCATGAATCTAATGATAATAAAAAACGTGTACGAATTATATATTTATACCTATGCCCCACTTCGTTTACATGCTCCGCTGCGCCGGAAACCGAATTTATACGGGTTACGCCGTGGATGTGGCCACCCGTTTCGAGGAGCACCGCACAGGGCGTGGGGCCAAGTTCACCAAGGCTTTTCCGCCCGAAAAAATCCTCCGCCAGTTCGAGCTCCCGAACAAGGAATACGCCCTGCGCATGGAAGCCCGCATCAAGAAACTTACGGCGACCCAAAAAGAACGGCTGGCAAATGGCGACGAAGGGCTGATGCAATCCTTGCTGGATAGTCTTGCCGAGACGCTCCCGCCCAAAAAACGGAAACGACGCCCGCGTCGCAGAGTGTCCCTAATAAAGTGAAATTCGTATATAATACAAAGTGTATCATATAATTCACTTTGTTTAAAGTCATTTCTAAAAAAACAGCAAAAAGTCGTTCTTTTTGCATTATTAAGGATTTATTTTTAATGATGATGAAGTCTATCCTGCAATACAAGGATTACCGCAAGTATATCCGTGACTATTACACCTGGGAAAAGAAGCACTCCTCTTTTTCGTGGAGGGAATTTTCTAGGCGTGCAAAATTCACATCTCCGAACTTTTTAAAACTGGTTTCCGAGGGTAAATCTAAACTGAGCACCCCTTCTGCCGAGCGGGTGGCAGATGCTATGGACCTGGCGGGTTTTGAGAAGTCTTTTTTTCAAAATTTGGTAATCTACAACCAATCCAAGGACACTAAAAAAGGTAAAGTCGCCCATGAAAAATTACAGGTAATCGCCAAGGAAAACGCAGTCCGCAAAATGGGTGTCGGGTACCAGAATTTCTACTCAACCTGGCTCCATGCGGTGGTTCGCGAACTGGCCTGTGCTACAGAGAAACCTAGTGTCGAATCCATCGCAAAACGTTGTCGTCTTGTGGTATCCCCAGCAGAAGTAGCGGACTCCATCGGATACCTTTTAAGGTCAGGACTCTTGAAAAGTAATGGTCGTGGCGGCTACCGTCAGACAGAAAAAATAGTAGAAGGTGACGAACAGGGAATTCCCGCGGCCTTGCGAGCCATGAATAGCCAAATGGCAAGGTTTGCAGAACAGGCTTTAGATGACGTTCCCCCAGAGTGGCGCGAAATCACGGGTATCACTATGGGGCTTTCCCAACAGTCTTATACCAAGGTCCTAGGGGCATTGGACTCTTGCCGCAAAAAAATTCTGGATATCGTGGTCAAAGAAGAAAATGTGGATCGGGTTTACAGACTGAACCTGCAGATGTTTCCCATGACCACCATTGAATCGGACAAGGTGAATGATGATAATACCTAGCACAATTCTGATATTATTCGCATTTTCCCTTCTTGCTTGTTCTAGCGACAACGATAAACTCGGTGGTGGTGCGGTGGAAGGCAACACCGTTGAGGCCGAATACAAAGTCGAACCCGTACAGATAGATTCCGAAAAGGTTGTCGTGGGTGAATCTGCAATAGATTCTCATCCGAAAGAATTTGATAATTGCGAATGGTACAGCATACTCCTGAATTCTCCAAGGGAGACTTATTTTGAGTTTTTTGACGACATTGACGCATCGGAGTCGTGTCTGGTCAATCTTTACCCCGAACAGAACAGCGTTGATTATTGGGGACTTATGGATTCGGACGTATCTATTGATGGTGTGGAATGGAAAGACACCCACGAAGTTATCTACATCGTGCCTACCGACCGGGGTGTGGCCATCAATGAGAAGGTTGAAAACTCCTATGTGTTTTATCCTCCGTTTCTATGTGAAAAACTAATGGAGCCCTATAGGGAGTCGTGCCAGGAACGGGGAGGCGTATTCCAAACACCTCCAGGTGGATGTGAATGCGGAGTCAGGTTCACTTGTACTATCGAATTGCCTTTTTTGACCAAGCCTGTCCGTGAAACGCTAGAAGACGTAGCGGAGCAGCTAAAGAATTCCTGCATGGAAGAGGTGCAGGCCTACACAAGAAATTAACAACAAGGAGTAGTTATGAATATCAACAAAATCATCCTTTCTGCGGCTTCTGTCGCGGCTATGACACTTGTCGCTTGCGGTAGCGACAGTTCCAACTCGGCACCATCGGCAACCCTTCCCGAAAATGGCAGGGTCAAGACCGGCATAGAGGTCAACAACTATCTATGCTCGACTACGGAAAACCAGTGCGAGAAAATTTTCGTTGAAGATATAAATGTCACCATGCAGTGCGGGTCGATGGGTACATGGGCTGCTATGCTCTTGGACGAACCCGTCGAAGGTTGTAGCGGCAGTGGGTCCGGCAACTCACCGAGCGGTGCCTCTGGATCGCCCGGCAATGGGCTGAAGGTTGTTTCTTGCTTCTTCGTTCAAGATGGCGAATGCGAAGAAGTGCAAACCACGGATTTGGCAGTTATAGATTCTGTCAAGACTTTTTGCAACAATACTCCGGGCGCAACCTACAAGGAGGCTTCTTGTGACCCGAATGCCGTACTCAAGTGCGATTTTGAGCAATTCATGAAAAAGATGAGCCTGTATTTTTACACGCTGCCCTTTGAAGGCATGACCTGCGCAGATGTTGATTATGACACTGACTCGGGTGATAACTCCGGAATCAATGAGGCATGCGCAAGTATCGAAGAGGAAGTTATCAGCTCTGGATGCCTTGAAGAATTTTTGAACCCGTCTGCACGGTGTCAACCGGTAGTCGAAAGATTGGATGATTGCTACAGTGCAAACGAGGATTACTAACTAAGGCTACACTTCTATAGACATGCCCGTGAACATCTGGCAGGCCCGTTCGCCGAGAACCTCGTGTAAAATTTCGAAGGCGCGGTTGCCAGTGCAGTGGCCCGTGTAGATTTTTTGCACGTCCAGTTCCAGCAGGCGCTTTGCAAAGGCATAGACGGCCTCGTCCTTATAGCGGTAAAGGTGGAAGCCTCCGAGAATCCCGTATATCTTTTTGCCCGGAAAGGTCGCTTCCACTTCTTTCACGATGTTGTCTGCGCCGGCGTGACTGCAGCCGTTCATCACGAACAGTCCCTCGGGAGTGTCGAAGACCAGACTCTGCTCATGGTCGAAACTGTCATAGCGGTAACGGCCGTTTTCCTTGACAGAAAGACCTGCAGCGCTGGCGATACCGGCACGGGCCTCTGGACTCACGACGCTGTCTTTGTGGGGGAGCAGGTAAACATTGGGGGCGATCTGTGCATCGCCTTCGACAAAGCGGATACGATCGGCAAAACGCTTCAGGTAGCCCCTGCGGATGCCGATGTATTCGTGGTAGGCAAAAGGCCCGAAAAGTTTGTGGGTATGGTAGCAGTTTTCGGCGGCGCCTTGCCTCAAAAAGCAGGAGGCCTTTTCGTTTAGGCGGAAAAATTCCGCAAGGCCGTTGGCGTGGTCGTAGTGGGCGTGGCTAAGGATTGCGGTATCCACCTTCGAAAGGTCTATGCCCATGGCGTCGGCGTTTTGCGCGAACCTTCGAGACGCTCCGGTGTCCAACAAGTAACGGTTGCCTTCGAACTCGATATAGACGGATAGTCCCCACTCTCCGCAAAGGGGCGTGCAATTGTTGCCGGGTGCGCAGCCGTTGGTCGCGCTGTTGTTGGGCGCAAAATCCGTGCCACCGGCGATGTTGTCTATCAGAACTTTGACAAGCATCTTGCGCCTTACCGGTTCCAGCCGGAATGCCCTTCACCGTAATAGAGGGCGGCATCTTCGGGGCCAAAGTCGTCGGCGACGGAATCTCGCGGCGAAAGCCAGCCGCGCATCTTCTTGATGCGGGCGCGACGCTCCTCTGCAGCGTGGTTTGCTGCGGGGTCTGCTGCGTCTTGAGCGGCGGGTACTGCAGCAAGGTTCGTGCCAGTTTCATTGTGCTTTTCGTCAAGTGAGTTGACCATACGGTGAAAAAATAGATTATTTTAAAAACATGAACGCAAAAATTCAGTACATCATGGCTGCAGCAACATTCGTCGCCGCCCTCAGCAATTCCGCATTTGCACAGACGGTGTCCGACACGGTCTCGTTCGTGAACTTCGAGAACCGCGAAGTCGGCGTGTACGGCAACGCTGAGGCCAAAGAAGACTTCAAGCGCAACGACTACGACAAAAGCTGGTGGTACGCCATGGACAAGAACAATGGCGAAAACTCCAAGGTCGTTTACGACGGCGAGGAACACGGCAACGTACTGCAGCTCAAGTACCCCAAGGGCTGCGTAGGCCCGAACGACAACGACACCCCCGCCTGCGCCGGGCAAATCATCCAGCCGCTCGTGAAAACTGCCGACACTATGTGGAGCGCCTACGACATATTTTTTGAAGACGGATTCGAGTTCCAGCTGGGCGGCAAACTCCCCGGCCTATGCGGCGGCAAGTGCTACACCGGCAATGCCATGCCCGAAACTGGCGACGGCTGGAGTGCACGCATCATGTGGCGCAAAGATGGCAACGCCGTGCAGCTCATCTACTTTATGGGGCAAGAGTCCGTATACGGTGACGACTTCAAGTGGGATTTGAACGGCACCATCCCGCAAAAACAGTTCACCACCGGCACCTGGCACCGCATTGTGAACAAGGTCAGCATGAATACCATTGCCTCTCCCGGCAATGGTGACAAGAACGGTCGCGTACAAACCTGGCTTGACGGCGAACTCGTGCTGGACGTAGATACGCTCAGGCTCCGCGATTACGACACCGTGAAAGTCGACAAGTTCTACCTCTCTACGTTCCACGGCGGAAGCAGTGCCGAATGGGCCCCTACCCACGACTGCTTTATCCGCTACGACAATTTCACCATATCGACAGATTCCATCGCAATTTCGGAAAATGCCGCCGTCCCAGACACGGCCACAACTGCCCGCGATACCAGCGGCACCTGCGAAGGCGCAAACTGCGGAAGCAACACCCCGGGCACCGAACGGATTATGCTGCGGGCACAAAACCGCGCCACAGTCGCTCCTGTTGAAACCTACCGCATCGACGGCACCTTTGTCGGCCGCAAGAACACCCTCCCCGACGCCGCCACGCACCAGCTCAAGAACGGGAAACGGGTGAAAGTTGTGAGGTAGGGGTTATTGTTGAGTTTACCGTATCATTCACAGTATCATCGTTTGGGATAACCGTGCTGCTCAATAAACTGTTCCTTTTGCATTTCAATCTCGCGGGCCAAAATTTCCTTAGAAGGAATGTAGGTCAGATATTTTGCTGCATACATGCGTTTATTTGTTGCAAGTGTTGAAAAACGAGCGACATCGGCATTAGTGTCTGAACAGAGAATTATGCCAATTGTCGGGTTATCTCCTTCGGTCTTTTTGTAAGTGTCATAGAGTTTGAGATACATATCCATTTGCCCGACATCTTCGTACGATATTTTCTTGTTTTCAAGTCTATCAAGACAAAACATTTCAGTATGTAATTGTAAAACACCAAGTCAATATAATAGTCGTCATCTTCTGTATGGATATGTTGCTGACGACCAACGAAAGCATAGCCCTTCCCCATTTCCATCAGGAATTTTTGCAAGTGATTCAAAATCGCATTTTCCAACGTTGACTCGGTCACCGCAGCATCCTGATTTACTCCAAGAAATTCTGCAATCAAAGGATTCTTGATAAACTCCGAACGCTCCTTCTGATAATCGGCCGTCAGTTTTTTCATTTCCTTGACAACGGTAGCCTTTTTGGCCTTGGGCGTTTGCATTAACCGATAGTAATATTGAGATGCAATATTCCGCTTCAGGGTGCGATAACCCCATTGTTGCGAAGCGGCTTCCTGCATATACCACATTCGAGCTTCGAGGTCAGAGACACGCATAAGGCATTCGTAATGACTCCACGATAATTGGGTAGGCAGAGCCTGCCTTATTTCCTCACTTTCAAAAAGGGCAGGCAATGCCTGCCCTTTTGCAGCAATCGCTTTCTTAAACTCTACAGGCAGAGTTTGAAATACCTGTAAATCCTGAAAATTAAGATAAAATTTCCTATAACTTTTTAACGATGCGATCGAGAAACCCTTTCCGAATTCAGCAGTTAATTTTTCGGCAGCCGTTTCAACAACATGTTTCCCATAATCAGCCCTCGCCTTTCCCTGCTGTTCCTGTTCCACAATTCGCCAACCCAGTAGCCAATTGCAGGCAACCTGCATCAGATTTGCCGCACGAAAACTCATATTCCGTGCCGTAGAAACGATGCTCTTCAAATCCGTTATGAAGTCGGCGTTGAGGTTCGCGTTGCTCTTTGACGAAGCGAGTTTCTTTTTAGACATAGTGGCTCCTTTGAAAAAAAGAAAAACATTTGATAATCATCAAATGCCTTTCGGAGCCTGCACTATTAGGAACCGCAGCAGAAATGTAGATAATATGCCAAAGTTGGCAAGGGGCTTAAGGAAATTTTACATCTGGTTTTACTTTTGATTTGCACTTTATCACGCAAGCGTATAATAATCAAGAATCAAGTCAACCGCACTTGCGTCCTTGAGGATTCGGTTTTCGTAGCGTATCCGTCTGCTTCTTATTTGCTTCTTCGCTGCTCTTTCTTGCTTTTCATATTCCTGTCGATACATGATACCCGTCATAAAAGGGCGGCGTTGAACTTCTATCTCGGGCATTGGCTCGGGTTCGTTTCTTTTTTCAAAGTCCTTGAGATCCAAATACGTCGAAATCCTTAAACGGTTCTGAGGAGACAAGCCCATGGCCGTGGCATAGACTTTTGCGTTTCGAATGATTTCAGCACCACGAGGAATTCCTATAGATTCCAGATTATCCGGAATATAAGAAAATCCCAAGAAATAGACTCGCTCCGCATTTTTCAGGAATCCTTGATACCTTTCTTTTTCGGATTCATCGCGGTTCTGACGCTTCTCCCAGACCGTTTCCATCCTCTTGGCAATTTCTTGATACTTGCCATTTTCTACAGTACCAAAGGGAATTTCCTCAAGAGAGCCGATAAAGCCATTGACATGAAATATTTGCATTTCTTTTATGAAAGCATGAGCGTCAGCATCAGCATATTGCTTGTCCGATGTCAGATACAAGAAGATGCAATATTCCAAGACGCGGTCATAATTAAAGGTAAGAAACACCGTTTGTTTCAGGATTTCTTTCCAATTATCTTGCTGGTCTATCCGAGAAAACAAATGCTGAATCCAGTCGATGTTCCAAAGCCGTGACGTCTGTTCTGCCTTCAAGATTTCGTATGCTATCAGACGTTTTCCAAAATCAACTTCGTTTGATTTTTCCTGACTGAGGCGATTCTTCAAAAATTCATCCGTCGAAACCATCATTGAATTTCGAACGCTTCGAGAAAAAGGAAGAACAATCCCATCCATCAATTGATTGTAGAAGTTTTCATGTTCAGTGTACGGTAAGACCCACGCATAATCTTTTCCGTATTGTCTTTTATTATCCGTACTTGAATAACCAAAATGCTCTTGATATAAATCAACCAGGAAAATATCACTTGAGTCGTTAGGGTCTCTAGGAAATTTTCTGCCATAGTCAAAATCTTTCAACCTCTGCATCAGCGTAGCGCCCGTAGGAAATCCATACGGGACACTGCAACCAGCACCTATGACAAAAACATCAGACATCATTTTTCACCGCCACTTTTATCGCCGTTCTCAGTATTTATCGCCACTTTTATCGCCGTTTTATCACCGATTTTCGATTTTATCACCGATTTATCGCCGTTTTTTAAATTTATCGCCATTCAGGATTTCTTGCTGTAAAGACATTCGCATTACATAATTTGACATTTCGAAGTTTTATTTTGGAGGGGCAGGTTTTCCCCTCGCTCGCACTACGTTGCTCGCTACCCTTTCTAGCGGGGACACCCCGCAACGCCCCGAATGCAAAGAGACGTTTTCTTAACAAGTTTATCCATTCGCCTTTATAGCAATATTATACAATAATTCCTTCAAGTCATCACCCCAAATAACTTTCACATCTTTACTTGTCGCATATTTTTCAAAATCTGGGTTTAACTGTTTCTCGCCATTAGTAAGAATCACCCATTTTTCAAGCATCTTATTTTGACCATTGTTCCATTCAGGATATGAATCAGCCTTTAAAATCTGATCAACTGGTCCCTGCCCAACAGAATCGCCCCAGTCTTTGACTTGAATGGCGATGATGTAATAGGATTCATCATATGTAAGTGGCGAAGGAATCTTAATAATGATATCTGCACCATGTTCCTTTTCAGTTTTGCCACCAACTCGCTCAACTTTGTAATGGGGGTACAACTTTTTCAAGCCATGTACTAATGCGAATTCCCACTCTGATTCTGAAAATTGGGAATACATTTTACCATAAAGTTCTGCCTTAAACTGCTCTGCAAACAAATCAAATACAGATTCTTCGACTTCTTCATATCGGTCATCATAATCTTTGACTTCCAACAATGATTCTTTTGGGGCGGCAATTAAAGCCTCTATTATGTCAGCATAATCATTAAGTCCCCAAAAACGCATAGGCGTTCGCAACGAAGCCTTGAGTTTACCAACGAGGGAATTGTGACGACGAAATTCAGTTACATACTCAGCAGGAAAAATATGTCCAAAATCCCCCAATTCAGGGTCTATTTCAAATCGGTACCCCGTAGCAAAATCTTGTATAGCGCGAACAATCGTAACCGTATCAGAGGAGCATAGTCCAGGAACGAGAAGTATATCTCCCTGTTTAACTTTGAACATGCTCCTATTTCGAGAAGCCCCTTCGTTCACCGTCATATTTCTTAAATCTTGTCCAGGGTCATACCCCCATCCCTGTCGGAGTTGTTTATGTTCTAGCAACTCCTTTTTGAAGAACTCTCTTTGAGAAGTATTGATTCGATATCCGAAATAATTGGGCATGCACCCTCCTTAAAACATATCTTTCACAAAAATAAGATTACTGTTTCATTCTTTTTAAAACTTTTCTAAAAAATTCTTCTTTTATAACACTTGTGGTTTGATGCTTAATTTTCGCCAAGCCCTGTGAATTAAACACCCATTCAAATGCATTTTTAAATTTTTCATCAATCGTAAATGGAACGCCGCCTGTTTTTTCTTTTTGAACAGCAACGTTTCCATCATATTCAATTATATCATTGACAACAAACCATGAAATCGGATTCTTTACTTTTTTCAAAAGCCCCTTGTCATCAAGATATATTTGCAGACACAAATCACCAACTTTGATACTACGGCCGCAATCATTACAATTTTTTAAAGAAATTACGGCATGTTTAATTTCTTCGTAGTCCTTTTTCTCATAATGGCTATCATAGTACAGGAGTTTGATAGGCTCCTTATATTCACTTTCCATATATAATCTAAACGATTTATTTTTCCGTTTAGACAAAGAATTCTGATTAGTATAAACAACTTTTCGAGACATCCTGCGAAGTTCGTTAAGCAATTTTCCATTAACTTCTGAACAACGCCCCAAGGTTTTTATCAATTCATCAATTTTGAAATTTACATCATTAATATAAACAGCGTATTCTAAAAGACCTTTTTCACCAAGAGCATTATCGGACAGGTTTGCAGAGCCAATAATTACTCCCCGCCCTTTAGCCCAATAGATTTTTGCATGCAACTTTTCTTTGAAATACACGCTAGGCCCAGATTCCATCAAAGCAACAACGCCCTCAGGATTTGTTGCATGAGGTAAGGGCCAGCAATAAATTTCCAGATTTTCGAAATTCGGAATATATTCGGCAGCATTGCCGCCAACAAAGCCCACAATAGCGACTTTTCGAGCATCAGTATCAAAAAGCCATTTCAGTTTCTTCTTGATCTCTTGTGAGTTTTCTAAATATTG
>JAFVTX010000074.1 GCA_017503015.1 Fibrobacter sp.
CCGCTTTACCCGTTCCGACAAGGACAACGGGAACACCAAGCGGTTCAAGAGCCACATGCTGGAAATTTCAAACGAGCAGATTACCGCCTGGGAAATGTTCAAGGGCGTCAAGGTGAAGGTAATCCACGAATCTTCCACCTGGATCGACACGCTGGTGGCCTTCCTGCCCGCACTCCTGCTGATTGCCTTCTTCTACCTCATGATGAGCCGCCAGATGGGCGGTGGCGGCAAGAACCCCTTCAGTTTTGGAAAGAGCCAGGCCAAAATCATCGGGAGCGACCCGAAGAAAAAGACCACCTTCAACGACGTGGCCGGCTGCGACGAGGCCAAGCAGGACCTGCAGGAACTGGTGGAGTTCTTGAAAGACCCGAAAAAATACGACGAACTGGGCGGACGGATTCCTAAGGGCGCGCTTCTCGTAGGCCCTCCGGGTACCGGCAAGACCCTCCTTGCCCGTGCGGTTGCTGGCGAAGCGGGAGTGCCCTTCTTCAGCATGTCGGGCTCTGACTTTGTGGAGATGTTCGTGGGCGTTGGTGCAAGCCGCGTGCGCGACCTGTTCGACACCGGCAAGAAGAACGCCCCCTGTATTCTGTTTATCGACGAAATCGACGCCGTGGGTCGCCAGCGTGGAGCTGGCCTCGGCGGCGGTCACGACGAACGCGAACAGACCTTGAACCAGTTGCTGGTGGAAATGGACGGCTTTGCTGCCAACGAAGGCGTGATTTTGATTGCGGCCACCAACCGCCCCGACGTGCTGGACAAGGCACTGCTCCGTCCGGGACGCTTTGACCGGCAGATCGTGGTGGGACTCCCCGACCTGAAGGGCCGCGAGGAGATTTTGAAGGTTCACCTGAAAAAGCGGAAGGTGCCCCTGGACAAGGACGTGGACGTTTCCGCCATTGCCAAGGGAACGCCGGGACTTGCCGGTGCCGACCTGGAAAACCTGGTGAACGAAGCCGCCCTTTTGGCAGCCCGCTTCAACAACAAGAAGGTCACCATGCTGGACTTCGAAGAAGCCCGGGACAAGCTGAGCATGGGTGCCGAACGCCGCACACTGTTGATGACCGACGAAGAAAAACGGCACACCGCCTACCACGAAGCGGGACACGCCCTGATGACGCTCCTGTGCAAGCATTCTGACCCGCTCCACAAGATTACCATTATCCCCCGTGGCCGCGCCCTGGGTGTCACCATGAGCCTGCCGGAACGGGACCAGGTGAGCTACAGCCGGGAATACGCCGAAGAGCGCATCATGATCATGATGTCTGGCCGCCTTGCCGAACTTATCTTCTTCAACCACCAGAGCACCGGCGCCAGCAACGATATCCAGCGGGCGACAGAACTGGCCCGGAAGATGGTGACCGAATGGGGGTTCGACGAAGAAATCGGACCGGTTTGCTACAGCCGCACCGACGGCGAGGTGTTCCTGGGCCGCGAAATCAGCAAGCCCAAAGAAATGTCCGAAATGATGGCGGAAAAAATCGACAACGCCGTCAACGGGCTTATCAAGCGCATGGATGCTGCGGCACGCAAGCTGCTGGAAGAAAACAAGGACAAGTTGATCGACCTTGCGGAAGCGCTGTTTGAATTCGAAGTCCTGGACCGTGAAGAAATCGACAAGGTCATGGCAGGCGAAAAGCTTACCGGCACCAAGAAGAGCCGCCAGTACCAGGCCCTGGAAGAACTGGCCGAAAAGAAAAAGCGGGAAAATACTCCCCCGCCGGACCCGGGAAAACAGCCTCCGGTAGCCCCTGCGGCAAACGCAAACGCCACCGTCGCAGAAATCAAGCCCAAGCCCGCCGATGGTCCGGCAACGGCCAGCGATGGCACGAGCCAGACAACCGCCGTGGAGCCGCCCCAGGAACATTCCTAAGATGCTGAAATCCGTCCTGGAAAAAAGCCGTGCACTTCCCTGGACCATCGGGAACAGGGTTTTCCCCTGCGCCACCCCTCTGGTCATGGGAATCGTGAACGTGACGCCGGACAGTTTTTTTGACGGCGGGACTCACGCCACTCCGGACGCCGCCTACGAGCATGCCGTTGGCCTGCTGCAGCAGGGGGCAGACATTCTTGACATCGGCGGCGAAAGCAGCCGCCCGGGGAGCACCCCTGTCAGCGAACAAGAAGAAATGGACCGGGTATGCCCTGTGGTAGAAAGCCTTGCTCAGCTGCAGGATATTTCCGAAGACCTGGGAAACCCCGGACACCGGGAGTTCCTCATTTCTGTAGATACCACCAAGGCGAAGGTCGCCGAGCAGTGCATGCGCCTGGGCGCCCACATTATAAACGACATCAGCGCCTGCACCATGGATCCCGATATGCCATCGGTAGTCGCAAAGACCGGAGCCTCTGTGGTGCTGAACCACATGCGGGGGAATTTCGGCACCATGCAGGCGGACTTCAAGCCCTACGAAAACGTGGTGCAAGAGGTCCGGCAAGAACTGCTTGCCCAGGCAAAAAAGCTTTTGGACCTGGGCGTCAAACGCGAAAAGATTTGCCTGGACCCTGGGATTGGCTTTGGAAAGACCGTCCAGGACAATATCGACCTGATGAAATCCCTGGAATGCTTTCTGGACGACGGTTTCCCGGTGCTTATCGGCACATCCCGCAAGTCCTATATCGGTAAAATGCCCGGTCTCGAGCACAGCGACCGACTAACCCCCACCATCACCGCAGGCATTATTGCTACCTTGGGTGGAGTAAGCTGTATCCGTGTACACGACGTGAAAGAAACGAAGGAATCCCTGCTCTACCTGGAGGCTCTAAAGTCCGATGGTCCTGTTTAAGCTTTTTGACATCATCGATGTCCGCATGGCGGATATTCTGGACATTCTCATCATGTCCATTATCCTGTACTATGTGTTCCAGCTGTTCCGCGGGACACGTGCCGTCCAGATGATCATCGGCGGCATGTTCCTGGTGGTGGCCTGGTTCCTTGCCCAGTGGTGGGAACTCCACACCCTTCTCTGGCTTTTGACCAATCTTGCCACCCTGGGCATTATCGCCATCGTGATTCTTTTCCAGCCCGAAATCCGCAGTGCCCTGACCCGAATTGGCCAGACCGTCAGCCGGGCCAGCTGGCAATCCATCTTTTTTCACGCCAGCGGACTTGACGATGTGACCAAGTCCATCACTACTGCCGTACAGGACCTGGCCAAGAACCATTTCGGTGCCCTGATCGTCCTTGAAAAGCGCGTGGGCCTGCGTAACTACGAAGAGACCGGTGAAATCCTGAACGCCCGCATCAGTTCCCGCCTGCTCCGCTCCCTGTTTTTCCCCAATTCCGCCCTCCACGACGGTGCCGTGCTCTTGAACAGCAAGTGCATTGTGGCCGCGGGCTGTATCTTGCCCATGCCCACCGCAAACGCAGGCGGCGACACCGGCTACGGCATGCGTCACCGTGCTGCCCACGCCCTCGCCTCCGAATGCGACGCCCTGGTCATCGTGGTCTCCGAAGAAACGGGCTACATTTCCATCGCCTACCGTTCTAGCCTCCGCCGTAACCTGAGCATCAAGGAACTGGAAACCGAAATCAAGCGACACTGGGGCGAGCTGTTCAAGGACGAACGGGTCGAGGAGAAGGAAGGTAGTGGGGTCTGAGGTCGCTTCGCTTTGAGTTATGTGTGCGGTCGCCACAGCTCCCTTTGAGGTATAATTCGGATTTCAGATTTCGGAATTGGTTGATGGTTACAAGAGGTGTCATCCTGAGTGTCCTGTAAGGGCACGAAGGATCCAAGATTGCAGAATTGTTAGGTTGTAGAAGATGAGCGAAAACAAGAATAACGAGATTGAAGAAAAGAAAAAACGCAAAAAGAAGAACATCGCCATTCTGGTGCTGATGTTCCTTTTGCTTTTGTGCCTTTTTATTGTACAGTGCCACCTGGACCGCATCAAGCAAGAGGCCCTGCGCCGTCAGCAAGAGACCGAACTGGAGGCCCGCCAGCGCTACATTCTGGATAGTTTACGTCGGGCCGAACAGATGCGGGCCGACAGCCTTGCCGCCCTGGAACAGGCTCGCCTTGCCGACAGCTTGAGGATTGCCGACAGCCTTCGCCTAGCGGACAGCCTCCGCATAGCCGATTCTTTGGCGGCGCTGAACCCCAAGCTGAACCAGGACAGCCTCCGCCATGTGCGGGACAGCATCCGCCACGTGCGGGACAGCCTTGCCGCCCTGGAAAAGGCCCGTAACGACAGCCTCAAGCGCATTGCCGACAGCCTAGCCGCACTAGACAAGGCACGTGCCGATTCCCTGGAAAAGAAACGCATCCAGGACAGCATCCGTGCCGCAGACCAAATTCCGCCCAACGCCGAAATCACGCCTCCTGCGGGCCGCTACTACGACCCCATCAAGCTGAAAGTAAAGTGCGACGAAATCAAGTGCAAGACCTTCGTTTCTATCGGCGACACACTGAACCCGGTTGAAGCGGGCAAGGCCATCGATTACAACAAGACGGGTTCCGTGTACTACTACGCTGAAGATTCCGTTGGCAACAAGAGCCCCTGGGAAGAAGCCAAGTACGACATGGCCAGCGACAACATCTGCGGAAAGAACGCCTACCCCGTTCCCGTTGGCGGCAAGACCGTATGCGTCGATGCCTACGAATACCCCAACACCCCCGACGAAAACCCCAGGGACATGGTCTCCCAGGAACAGGCCGCAAGCCTCTGCGAGCAGGCGGGCAAGCACCTTTGCACCATCGACGAGTGGCAGGCCGCCTGCCGCGGCAAGGACAATACCAAGTACACCTACGGCAACTCCTACAAGCAGAACAAGTGCAACACCAACACCAAGGCCGCCAAGCGCAGCGGGCGCAAGGAACAGTGCCGCAGCTGGTGGGGCATGTACGACATGAACGGGAACCTGTGGGAGTGGACCTCTACCCCCAGCAAGGAACATTCCAACATGTTCTACGTGGCCGGTGGTGCCTGGAACACCAACAACGGAAGCCAGTGCACCGAAAAGAAGTTCAGCTTCTACCCCCAGAACCAATACCCCAGCGTAGGGTTCAGGTGCTGCAAATAATTAATTCGGATTTCAGAATTAGGAATTAGGAATTATTTAATTTGGCGGCTTCGCCGCGATTATTTCAATTCTGAACTCCGAGCTCCGAATTCCTAATTACTCTGACAGCTCCACGTGCAGGTGCTCGGCGTCGCCGCGTTCCCAGATGATTCTGAATCGGGGGCTTAGCCGTTCTGTCACCAGGTTCACGATTTCGCGGCGTTGTTCCAGCGGGATGTACTTTATGCGGAAATCGATAGCCTTGTTTTCGTAATGTTTGGACTTGCGGGCATGGTAAGGCCAGTCGTTCCCGCTGGTAATCACGGGAACGTAGTCATCGCCCAAGACCTGATGAAATGCGTTAATCACCTCCAGCCCAGCCGTATCCATGGCGGGTTCAAGGCTTTCCAGGTAAACACCCGGCTTCTGCTTGGTCCGCTTGATAAGGAGCTTGTGGACTTCTCGATCACTAAAAGGCTTCACGTTCAAGTGCCTGTAATAATCCTCGGCACTCCAATCTACATCTACCTCAGGAGAATCGTACTTGGGAATGGGCCGTGTATTGGCCCGAATCAGCAGATAGACGCCAACAAGCGCCAATACGGCAAGGATCGGGGCAATTAGGTACAGGTGCTTCATTTTCCGCGAAAAAATACTATTTTATGGAACATGAAAAAGTTAATTCCTTTTGCAACACTTGCTCTTTCTTCCCTGTTCCTTTTCGGTTGCGGACAGGACAATGTCAACTACACCGGCTGCTGGCTGGGTGAAGAAAACATGGCCTTCGAA
Organism: Fibrobacter sp.; assembly: GCA_017503015.1. NCBI lineage: Bacteria > Pseudomonadati > Fibrobacterota > Fibrobacteria > Fibrobacterales > Fibrobacteraceae > Fibrobacter > Fibrobacter sp. The sequence goes on from JAFVTX010000074.1 coordinate 5,792, forward strand.
GTTCTTACCGAAAATGGCACGGACTACACCATCCGCAACATCAACGGCGACCTGAAGGCGACTGTACAAGACGGGGCTCTCCGTGGCAAGAATACTCTTGACATGGAATACAAGATGAACGTGAAAGGAGATTCCGCCTATTATGAATTCGGCGGAATCGTCACAGGCTACAAGAGGATTACCAAGGAAGAATACGACCGCGTCGTAGCTACCCTGCAGAAAGCCGCCGGAATGTAACTTCAACTCGTCATGCTCGTCCCGGAACTTTGTCCGGGATAAACTCCAGCGAGCATCCGCTTGATTACTTTCCTTCCAGAGTCTCTCTAACTAGCTGGTCCAGGGCGTACTCGCCGGGTGCGCCGCTCCACACGCCCTTGATATAGCCGTCCTTGTCCAAAAGCATAAGGGTCGGGACAGCGTGTATTCCGTAGCGACGCCACAGGTCCTGTGTCGCGTCCCGGTACAGCGGATAAGGCGAAGCGTGGACCTGGTTGTAAAAAGCATTCAACTCGCTCAATCCCTCATTTGAAATCCCGATAACTTCCAGTCCCTTGTCTCCGTACTTCTTGTAGATGTTGGCAAGCACGGGGAGCGTCTTGCGGCAAGGCCCGCACCAGGTGGCCCAAAAATCCAGAAGGGTGGCCTTGGGCTTTTCTTTACGCTTTTCGCCGTTCTTGTAGAAGTTCTTTCCGAACTCGGCAATCTTGCTCCCGATGGCAGAACCTGTCAGGCTGCTGATGTCGTCTGGGCGTTCCGTAAGGGCAGCCATCACGGTCCTTTTCTTTCCGTCGCGGGAAATTTCCAGCCTGATCTTGTCCCCCGCCTTGTGGCCCGAAATGGCGGACTGAATCTGGGACATGTCCGCCAGAGGCTTGCCGTTTACGCCCACCAGCAAATCGCCAGAGGTCACACCTACCGCAAAGCACCCCGATTCCGGATGCACACCCTTGATGTCCAGGGCCAGATGGTTTTCGAAGGTAGTCTTCTTGAAAGAAAGCCCCAGCCAGGGGGCGGCAAGAGAGGCCGAACATACCAGAAGTAAAGACAGAGCAAAAAATCGAATAGAAAATTTTAGTTTCATTTTTTTCCTCAAACGGCTCCTCGCCTTGGTTCGGCAACGCTCACCACAGGTCGCGAGGACGACACTTCTTGAGACCCGCAAACCCTAGATCCTAACCCCTAGATCCTAAATCCTAACCCCTAAAATCCTACCCTACTTCTTCGGATTCCGGTCGTCGTATTCGCCCAGGGACTTGTAACCGTCATTCAGCATGGCGTCCATCAGTTCGGCCCGCATGGCATGGGCCGCCATCCAGCGGAAAGCCACCACGGAGTAGCACTGCACGGCATCCACCCCCATCTTGATGAGGTCATAAATCTTGTAACCGTGGTCGATACCGCCGCAAGCAATGACGCTCATCTGGGGGTAATGCTCCCGGATGTACTTCACGTTCCAGACCATGTTCTCGTAGAGAGGCCTGCCCGAAAGCCCACCGCAGTCGCCGTCGGCACGGAGAGGCATCAGGTCATCACGGGTCACGGACACCGGAAGCTCGCTGATCTTTGCCGTAGGGTAAGTGTTCCCCACCACCACGCCGTTCACGCCGGTACGCACCAGCATATCCATGATAGAAATCAAGTGTCGCTCCATCAGGTCGGGACTGAGCTTGGCATACACCGCCTTGCGGATACCCAGGCTGTTGCGGATTTTCATGATTTCTTCAAAAATCTGCTCCGAAAAGCTCATATCCAGATCTACGCGGGACTCCCCCGTATTGGGACAGCTCACGTTAATCTCGATGTAGTCAGCGGCCTTGTAGGCGATGGTAAAGCTCTCGATGATATCCTTGATTTTTTCTTCGGGGTCGGTAAGACCCGGAGTCTCTGCCACGGAGATGCCTACGCAGAGACCTGCCTTGTGGGCTTTCACCAGCTGCTCGTCCACACGCTTGGCTATAACTTCTACACCCTCGTTGTTAAGACCCATGCTGTTGTAGATGGCCCGATCATCTTCCAGAAATCCGATACGGGGGCGGTGGGTGTTTCCTTCCCTAAAATGGCGGGTGGCGGTGCCTACGGTAATGCCGCCAAAACCTACATTGGCAAAGTCCTTGATACGCAAAGCAGTCTTGTTGGCTCCGGCGGCCAAGATGATGGGACACCCGAAATACAGGGAATTGCTGTGGTCCGCAAAAGTAATGACCCGCTTCAGGGGCTTGCGCAGGTCAGGACGGCCTCCCATAAAGGGAATAAACGGTGCAAACCGCGCCGCATACTTGAAGGAGTCGTGCCTGAACTCCGGGGACTTGTGGAAAATCCGACGAATCAGCGCCAAGACCTTGTCACTGAACTGCAAATAATACTCGTGATTCGTGCATTGAAAAGTCATATTAGTTAAATTATAAAAAAAAGAGGTACTAAAGGTGGAACAGAACATAGAAAAAGAAATTCACGGGAACATGCCCCGCTACCTGGAAACCCTGATGGACCTGGTGCGCAGTCCCTCCATCAGTTTCGACAATTTTGACCAGAAGTTCGTAATCCAGTCCGCAGAGGCGGTAAAGGCCCTTTTCGAGAAAGCGGGATACACCAACATCCAGTTTTTGACCCCCAAGAGCGGAAGGCACACGGTCTATGCCGAAAGCCTCACCAGCAAAGACAAGCCTACGGTGCTCCTGTACGCCCATCACGACGTGCAGCCCCCCATGCGGGAGACCCTCTGGAATTCCAAGCCCTTCGAGCCCGTGCTGAAGGGAGACAGGCTCTACGGTCGTGGAACCGCCGACGACAAGGCGGGAATCGTCACCCACCTGGCGGCCGCCGAACAGGTCCGCAAATTGCTGGGCGACAATGGCCCGAACCTGAAGTTCATTATCGAAGGCGAAGAGGAATCGGGCAGCGAAGGCTTCGCCCAAATCCTTCGAGAAAACGCGGAACTCCTCAAGTGCGACGCCGTCATCGTGGCAGACCTGGGGAACTTCGCCAAGGGAACGCCTTCCATCACCACCACCCTCAGGGGCATGAGCGCCATCAACGTGGAACTCCGTGCCACCAAGGCACCACTCCATTCCGGAAGCTGGTCGGGCCCCATTCCGGACCCAGGGCAGGAACTCTGCAAGATTATCGCCGCCATGACCAACGCCGACGGAAGCATTACCATTCCCGGATTTTGCGACGGACTTGTTCCCCCTACCCCGGAGGAACTGGAATCCTACAAGAGCCTGGGCATGACCGAAAAGATTTTCCGCAACGACGGCGGCGTGCTGGACTCGGTCAAGCTGAAGGTCAGCGAAGAAGAAATTCTGCTGTCCCTATGGCGCCGCCCTTCCATCGTGGTGACCGCCATGCAGGTAGGGAGCCGCACCAACGCCGGAAACGTGCTGCAGGACTCAGCATACGCCCGCATAGGCATACGGCTTGCCCCCGGCATGAACGCAGACCGTTGCACACGCCTGCTGGTAGAATTTATACAAAGTAACGTTCCCGACGGCCTGGAATGCACCATCCGGGAAGAGGACGGAGCAAACCCCTTCGTGACGGACACCAGCCACCCCTTCTTCAAGGAGATGGCAAGCGCCATGACTCGAGCCTACAAGAGCGAGACCAAGTTCATTGGTTGCGGGGCGAGCATCCCCGGCGCAGAGCTGTTCCGCAAGACCTTCGGAAACATACCGATTCTGCTGACGGGCCTGGAAGACCCGGAATGTGCCGCCCATGGCGAAAACGAGAGCCTGTACGTTCCTGATTTTGAGCACGGCATCGTGGCGGAAACACTGTTCTTTGCAGGAATATGTTCAAATATGGCTTATTAATTGTGGAGGCTATATGAAAAAAAGACTTGTAGTATTGACGGGTGCTGGCATCAGCGCCGAGTCGGGACTCCGCACCTTCCGCGGGAACGACGGTATGTGGGAACACGAAAACATCGAGGACGTGTGCACTCCCGACGCACTCCGGCGTGACCCGAAAAGGGTCAAGGACTTTTACAACTTTCTGCGGAAGGGCCTGCCGAACCACCAGCCAAACGCAGCCCACCTGGCGCTAGCCGAACTGGAAGAGCGTCTTGGCGACGAGTTCTTGCTGGTAACCCAGAACGTAGATGACCTGCACGAGCGTGCGGGAAGCAAGCGGGTGCTCCACATGCACGGCGACCTGATGAAACTCCGCTGCGTGCGGGACGAAGACCACGAATTTTCCTTTACCGGCGAAGAGACTCTGGAGACCAAGTGCCCCATTTGCGGCGCCAAGACCCGCCCCGACATCGTGTTCTTCGGCGAAGTCCCGCTGTACATGGACCAGATTCAGGACGCCCTTCGGGAATGCGACGAATTCGTCTATATCGGGACCAGCAGTGTGGTGTACCCCGCCGCAGGCTTCAAGAGTTTCGCCAAGAGTTTCGGGGCGAAGGTCACCTGCCTGAACCTGGAGATTCCCGATCACGACCCCTACACCGACGTGTTTGTCCAGGGCAAGGCCACCGAGGTAGTGCCCAAGTGGGCGAAGGAATTTAAGTAGCGGAAACGGGGTTTTAGGGGCAGAGCCCCTAGGAGAGGGGGTAGGCAAAGACTTGTCCTAGGTAAGACAGGTCTGAAATGTATGGATCCCGGACACGTTGTGTCCAGGATGACGTGGGAACATTTCGTTCCCTCGATGGCGCGGGGCAAGGCTTTGACGAGGGGGAGACCTCCCCCTTTGTTGCCGATTTCCCACCATTTATCTATATTTATGCATATGAGTGAATATACGCATAAATCCAGCATCGGACCGGTGGTCCCTCAGGATTTCGTCAAGGACTATGGCGAGACGGGTTTTGCGCTGGAAAACGGACAGACGCTGCCTGCGCTGAATATCCGTTACGAGACTTACGGCAAGCTGAATGCCGCCGCCGACAACGCGGTGTGGGTCTGCTCGCCCCTGACCGCCGACGCACACGCCGCCGGCTGGTACACCGAAACCGACCGCAAGCCCGGCTGGTGGGACGAACTTATCGGACCGGGCAAGGCTATCGACACGGACCGCTTCTTTGTGGTCTGCAGCAACATTCTGGGCGGCTGCAAAGGCACTACCGGCCCTGCAACGGTGAACCCCCGCACGGGCAAACCTTACGGGAGCACCTTCCCCATCATCACCATCGGCGACATGGTGCATGCCCAGAAGGAACTGGCCAACGGGCTTGGCATCAAAGAATTCTACTGCGTGTTGGGCGGCTCCATGGGCGGTTTCCAGGCCATGAAATGGGCCATCTACTACCCTGAACAGGTGAAGCGGGTGGTGATTATCGCCAGCTCGCCCCGGTTCTCCAGCCAGGCGCTGGGGTTCGAGGTGGTGGCCCGTGACGTGATTACCCAGGACCCGAACTTTAACGGCGGTGATTACTACGACAAGGCGAACAAGCCAGACATCGGTCTTGCCAACGCCCGCAAGCTGGCCCACATCACCTACTTGAGCGCCATCGGCATGGAACAGAAGTTCAAGCGTTCCCAGGAACAGGAGAACCGTAACCACGCCGTCACCTACAGCACGCCCTTCGACCTGGACCTGCCCATCGAAAGCTACCTGCGCTACCAGGGTAAAAAGTTCGTGGACCGCTTTGATGCCAACAGCTATCTGCACATCGCCCACGCCACCGACGCCTTTGACCTGGAAACCGAATACGGCAGCATCGAGAACGCCTTTAAGGATATCGGCGCCGAGGTGCTGAACGTGAACCTCTCCACCGACTGGCTGTTCCCGCCCCACGAGAGCCGCCGCATCACGAGTGCACTCCTTAACGTGGGCAAGAAGGTGACGAGTCTGGAACTGGACACCCAGTTCGGACACGACGGGTTCCTCATCGAAGTGGGCGAACTGGGAAAGGCCGTGGGCCGGTTCCTGGATTCCAAGATTATCCCCCAGCAGGGCACCCAGGCCGTGCCCGTGTTCCACGAAGAAAGCGACTTCCAGCTGCTGGGCAAGCTGGTGAAAGAAGGCAGCCACGTGCTGGACCTGGGCTGCGGAAGCGGCGACCTGCTGGACTACCTTATCCAGAAAAAGAACGTCTCCGGTTTCGGCATCGAGAAGAACATCACGGGAATCCTGGACTGCCTGGAAAAAGACGTGCAGGTTATCCAGCGGGACCTGGACGACAAGGGCATCTCGGACCTGAAGGACGGGAGCTTCGACTACGCCATCATCAACCGCACGATTCAAGAGATCCGCGACCCGGTGGCACTCCTGAACGAACTGTTGCGCGTCGCAAAGAAGGCCATTGTCACCTTCCCCAACTTCGGGCACTGGGCCACCCGCGGAAGCCTGATGCTCCACGGTCGCATGCCCAAGTCCAAGGAACTGCCGTACGAATGGTACGACACGCCCAACATCCGCTTACTCACGGTGAAGGACTTCTACACCCTCTGCAAGAAGGAAGGGTTCAAGATAGAGAACATCAACTTCCAGAGCGAACACCTGGCAAGCAAGGTTCTCTCTGCTCTTGGGCTCAAGAACTTCGGCACCGAACACGTAATCGCGACAATCTCGAAGATTTAGGATTGTATCAAGGCCAACCCCAAACGACCAGCTCGTCAAAAAGACGTGCGTGAACAGTCAAAGCAGTCTATTGATTATCAGCTTTCCAGCAGGTAACGGATGTCCTCGACGCGACGTTTGAGGCCTGCATCCTTGGAGAGCTGTTCCACGATAGAATTGATGGACGAAATCACCGTAGAATAATCCCTATGGAAGGCCTCACCGATGTTCTTGAGGGATTCCGTCGTAAGCTCCCGGCACAGGTACATGGCCACCTTCCGCGGAATAGACGCACCTGCGTCTTGCCGCTTGGAGCAGAGCACCCGAGGTTCGACGGAAAACTCGGCGGCAACGGACTCCAGGATGTTATCCACCGTAAGGACGGTGTTCGCACCGGACTTGGGCGCCGAATGCATCCGCTTCACGTTGGCAAGGTTCAGCTCCACGTTGTTGAGCACATGCATGGCCCGAAGCCAGTTCATGAGACCTTCGATAATGCGAACATTCGCCCTGGGCTGAATCGCCAGGTAGCGACAAATCTCTTCACGATCGGATTCCACAAAGGGAATACCCTCGGACATCTTGCGGATAAGGGCCATACGGGTGTTGAAGTCCGGTTCTGCAAGCCCTACGCCCACACAGTTTTCCAGCGGGTTCAGCAGGTCCGCCGTCAGTTCGTGGGACAGGGAATTCTTCTCGGGCTTTTCGCCTGCCGAAAGCTTCTTGAACTTGGACGGATGGCAGTCGCAGCTGAGCACCACCTGACGGCCCATGCGGCTCATGTACTTGATGAGCATGGACAGGCGTTCCTGACTCTTGAGGCCGTTCTTCAGAAGCTGGATATCGTCCAACAAGAGAACATCGCAATGCTCGTAAATGTCCGAAAATTTTTGCTTGAGCTCGTTTACTTTTCCCCAATCCTTAATCTTGGCGGCATCGCCTATGGCCGAATAATCCCGCAAAAAATCATAAGCCTGACGGTAAAGGATTCTAAGTTCCGGACGAGTCTTCTGAAGGCTTGCAGCAATGGACTGGAGCAGGTGGGTCTTGCCAAGGCCCGGAGCCCCGTAAACCAGAAGCAAATTCATGGCCGCATCACCTGGATGCTCCACTATGGTCTGACAGGCTTTGAGGGCCGTAAAATTGCATTCCCCCTCGACAAAATTGTCAAAGGTGTACTTTTCGTACAAATTAAGATTTTCTTTTGGTTTCTTAGCAGGCTGCAGTGCAGATGCCCGAGCCTTGGAGGCGAGGATACGGCGCTCCACCTCTTTGGATATCTGGACCGCCGTGGCCGAGGGGGCAGCATCGGCAGGGGTTTCATTCAACACGCGGACCTTGTAATCCACAAAGTCACTGCCATATACAGAGGCAAAAGTCTTGCGGAGCAAGGCGCCATAATGGCTGTTGAGCCAGGTCTCCCTGAAGCTATCGGGAACCGTCAAACAGACATAGCCTTCACAAAATCCATCAAAACCAACGGCATCAAAAAAAGCGGCGCCAAACTCGGAGCATTCCTCGCGGACAAGGGCCATGGCCCGCGCCCAGGGGGAGCCGTTTTCATCTAATAAATAAGCAATGTTATCCACAGTTTTCCAAACACAAAAAGAGGGTCAAACAAAATCGTTCACCAAAATTAAATAAAACATACGAAAAAGAGATTTTTCGCTGAAATATTTTCAAAAACTGCTGTTTTCTGCTTAAAAAGGGCAATTTTTTGTTATGCCCCGTCTATGTCCGTTTCTCTCCGAAAAACACCCTTTTTACACCCTTGATAATCAAAACCACATCCCTATGGTTTTCACAAGTTATCAACATATTTTTTTTCAGAGATGTCTTGACAAAAATTTGCCCTAAAACAATTCTTTCAGGGCGGCCCCATCGGCACAGGCAAGGGCCTTCGTTTTCCACTCCGGGTCGAGCAAGAGTTTCGCCACTCCGGCAATGGCAACCGTATGGGCCGTAGCCGATTCCGCCGGCGACAAGAGCAGGCACAGGAACTGTGCCGTTTCTCCGCAGGGAGTAGAAATGCCCTGAATTTCAGGAGCGACGACAAAGGCCATCAGGGGCGATTCAAGCCCAGAAATTCTCGTATGGGGCAACAGAAGGCCAGACCCCATGTAGATTCCCTCCCCTATCCGCTTTTCGACGGCCTTCCAGGCGGACAGGGCATCAAAAGCAACGCCCGCATTTACAAGCCCTTCAAAGGCAAAACCCAGCGCCTTCTGGAAAGCAACCGGCTCCTTATAGACTTGCGTATAAGCGGGGATCAGGGAACTCAAAGGAGAGCACGCTCCATAAAGGAGAACACCTGGGAATCCGTGGCCTTGGCGATGTTTCGGAATTCCGAGAAAACAGAGCGCAGCTGTTTCTTACCGGGCTCGATATACTGCTCGAACTTCTGGATACCCTTGGTCTTGGATAGGAAGCAATAGGCACCCAGGGCTTGCATCACACGCTGGAGGCTTGCATGGATAAAGCTTTCCCAGGCATCTTCCTTGGTGTAAATCTTTGCGCCCTTGTACTGGAACCGCCAGTATTCAAAGAAGTCCTTCACCATGTCCAACGGCAGACCCACGTAGGGGTCCCAAAGGAGGGACGCGATGTCATAGAACATGGAACCGCGGCGCGCCCCCTGGTAATCCACGAACACGATTTCGGAGTTGGGGCGGATCATGATGTTCTGGCTCTGGAAATCCCGGTGCATCAGCACCTTGGTCTGAGCATCTACGGATACCGCCAAGAGGGAACAGAAATTACGAACATAATCAGGAATGTCGTCAATTCCGCAGTGGGCCTTCAGGTAATTGTCGGTGAAGTAATCCGTTTCCCACTTGAGGGCGGCAAAGTCAAAGCGGCGAAGCCACAGGTCCGTGTGGGAACTGAACAGAGACTGGGACGCGTTCTGCCAGTGAATCAAGGCCTCTATTACCTCGGGGTAGAGAATGCGGACACTGCCGGACTGGGGCTTGTCGGGAGACACGTCGTCCAGAAGGCGGCGATTTCCCAGATCCTCTTGCAAAATCTGGGCGGAATTTTCGTCGACGCTGAACAACTTCGGTACCGGAAGGCCTTCTGCCTTGAACACCTGGGAATATTCCACGAACTTCTTGAAATCGTCGTTTACTTCGGCGGACACCTGCAGCACGGAGGAACGCTCGCCAGAAGAAATCCGGTAGTAGCGGCGGCCCGAGCCCGCCCCAGCGATGGATTCTACAGAAAAATCATCGGCATAGCCATGGGAGCCGAGATAACCCTTAATCTTTTCGGAAATTTTCAATTCTTCACCATTCATGGTATAGAATATACTTTATCCCGAGGAAAAAAGCCAATAATTATTATGAAAAAGGGTTCTTTTCCCTAGTCCCTAAATTCTAGATCCTAGCCCCTAGATCCTAACCCCTAATCTCTTCGTCCGTCAGGTAGCAGGCAGGGTCTTCGGCCCAGAAGTCGCCGGTCACGGCCTCGGCGCGGGTGCGGAAGTTGCCGTTGCACAGGTTCAGGTAGGCGCACTTGGGGCAGCGGCCCTTCAAAAGGGGTTTGCGGTCCTTGAGGCCCGCCATAATGGGGTTGCTCAGGTCGGTCCAGATTTCACCGAAGGGGCGTTCCCGCACGTTCCCCAGGGTGATGTACTGGGTGAACTGGTCGGGGTGGACATTCCCTACACTGTCGATGTTTCCGAAGGCCATGCCGCTACGGTTCCCGCCATTGCTCTGGATGAGCTTCAGCACGCGCTCCCCGAGGGCGGGGTCCTTTTCCCTCATCTTGAGGTACAGGTAGACGGCGTCGGCATGGTTATCTACGGTGAGAATTTCCTTATTGATGCCACGGGCCTTGAAATCCAGGGTACGGCTGATAATCAGGTCCATGACCTGGCGGCTCTCTTCGTGGCTCAGGTCACGCTTCACCATGGCAGAGCCACGACCGCTGTAGACAAGGTGGTAGAAGCACACCCGATCAATATTTTCCTGTTCCAGCAAATCGAAGATGGAATCCAGGTCCTGGAAATTGTCACGGGTGATGGTAAAGCGAAGTCCTACCTTTTGCCCCGTGGCCACGCAGTTGCGGATGCCCCGGAGCGCCATCTGGTATGCTCCAGGCTTACCGCGGAACTTGTCGTGAGTGGCTTCACAGCCGTCCAGGCTGATGCCCACGTACCCTACGCCCATGTCCTTCAGGCGCTTTGCGGTGTCTTCGTCTATGCGGGTGCCGTTGGTGCTGATGGTTGGGCGGATTCCCTTGCCGGCGGCATAATTCGCCAGTTCAAAGAAGTCCGGCCGCAACAGAGGCTCGCCACCGCTAAACAAGATGACGGGAACCTTGAAATCCGCAAGCTGGTCGATGAGCGAAAGGCCTTCTTCGTGGGTCAGTTCGTTCTGGTACTTGATGGCCTCGGAGCGGGCGTAGCAGTGAACACAGTTCAAGTTGCAGGTCTTGGTGCAGTTCCAGACCACCACAGGTCCACGACCTTCGCTCACCCCGTTCCGGGCTTCGTGAGCCTCGGGAGTATAGCGAAGGGTATCACCGAAATTCGGCACATCCATCAACAGCTTGGTAATGCTAATCATGGAGGGAAATGTAGAAAACTAATCCTTAAGGCAACGGACGGATAGCGCGAAGTCCTTGCCGTCGTCCTCCAGGAATGCACGCTCGTAGCTGTAGTTCAGATACATGCTGTACACGTTGCTACCGATTTCAGTGGAGCTCCAGAAGGTGACATTGTTGCCCAAATTGCGGAAGCCGCTATCGATGTTGCGGGCGCCCGCAGGGAAAGCGGAAAAACCATAAGCATCCGTACCGTCGCCATTACTATTCCAGCCGGATGTAGACTTGAGCATGGCACCCGCTACTTCTTGTCCGCCGACAGCCTCAAACAGTGTTTCAAATTCGTCCCAGTTGCTTGGCAGGTGCCAGCCCTGGGGGCATACGCCCCGCACATTTCCGCTGGGAGAACATTCCGAATTATAGCCGCAGCCGTTGGCCGTATTCCCCTCGATGATTCCCGCACTGTCCATGGCCGCACTCCACAGGTACAGGCGACCATACGTTTCGCAGTTGGCAGGGTCGTCATCGTAGCAGAAACTGGAAGAATCTAAGTCATCGGTGGGTCCAAGGTATCGATAGTTCAGGTTCTCTGCCATCCAAGTCTGGTTCCCAATCTTGACCGTTCTGTAGGTTTGCCCGTCACGGGGGTCGGTAAATGTACCGGTAACTACGTCGTTCACGTCAATTTCACCGGAACTTGACGATTCGCCTAAGTCATTAGCACTTGAACCGCTGTCACCTCCGCAAGCGGCAAGCAACATCATAGAGGCAAAAGAAAGGCCTAGACACAGTTTTCGCATAATCACCCCTTATTAAGTCATTAATTTATAAAAATCCTTCAGAAATGTAAATGCAAGGACTATACAATATCTCGAAGGAAACTCGCAGGGACTAACAGTCACAAGAGTTTCCACCTGCGGTAACGTATCTTACCTGTAGTAAATGTTCTTGCCAGAGAATACGTTTGATACCTAAACCCATCGCCAATTTTTTGACCGAGATGTGTGCTTCCCGAGAGAGCAGTCGAATGAAATGAATCTGCGAGCGAGGGAATGTTCACATCGAGGGAAAGATTTGTAACAAAAACACCTCCCGCAGAACGGGAGGCGCTATAAGGAAATTTTCCTTTATTACCGTGAACAACAAGTGCCTCGTATTAACGAGGCACGGTTGTGAGAGCGAGGGCAAGCCGGAGAAGTTATCCCCGGTTTTAGCCCGAGCGGTCTTATTTAGCTTCAGCAGCAGGAGCGGCGGCAGCGGCTGCGGGAGCAGCAGCTTCAGCGGCAGGTGCGGCAGCGTCGGCAGCATCCTTCTTCTTGGACTTAGAAGAGATGGAGAAGATCACCGTACGAGGAACGGAGGCCAGAGTAACGCCTTCGGGGAGCTTGAAGTCCTTGGCGTAGAAGGTCACGTTGGTCTCAAAGTCGGAGATATCCAGTTCCAGAACGGTCGGAATGGAAGCCGGCTTGGCAGAGAGCATCAGGTAATGAGTTTCCTGAGCC